>JAUHWE010000466.1 GCA_030424825.1 Verrucomicrobiia bacterium | reverse complement strand
TCGGTAAACTTCATGTAGTTCAATCCGTCTTCAAAACTGGTGAGAGTCACCGGTTTTCCCTCTCGAATACTTTCTACGAAATCGGCTTCGACATTCCATTCAGCCCTGTCCGCTTCTTGAGGCTCGACGATCAGTTCATCTCCTCCCAATGGGGCGTGATAGAGTTTTCCCTCCTTCAAATCGAGTCTTAGCGATCCCTTGGAGCCATTGATCACGTACTCGTCTCTACCGCTTCCGAGCTCTACTCCACTCATGAAACCGGTCAGTTGTAGCCCACCTTCATAGTCCGCAACAAATGTAATGCTTTCTGGAATCTCAACTTTTCTTAAGCCTCCGGTTTCCGTATCCGTCCGGTTTTTAGAAAATATACGGCCATGAGCCCAAACCCGGCTAGGCTCCTTTCGCATCCAGCGCTGGACAACCTCGTAGTAGATTCCCAGCATCATGGTATTGTTGCCGCTGTATTCAATATTTTGACGCCAATTCATAGGGTCCTGAGAATTGGCATTCATCGGAAGCGTTTTGATCACGTTGACTTCACGCAACTCACCGAGATCGCCCGATTCGAGCATCTTTGCAATTGTGCGGTCCCACTTCAGCGTGAAAGGCGCTGGAACGATTTGGGCGACTTGTTCGGGCCGAGACTTGGAGGCATTCAGCATTTCCTCTGCTTCTTTAGCGTTCATCGCCATACGAGCCTCTGTAAGTACATGTTTGCCCGCTTTCAGGGCCGCAATAGTAATCGGAGCATGCCTGTAGGGCCAAGTGCCAATACAGACCGCGTCGATGGAATCATCTGCTACGACCTCTTCCCATCGAGAAGCGATACGGCCAATCCCAAACTCATCCGCTGCTTTTCGGGACGATGATTCCGATCGATTGCACACAACATCGACGCTCACATTCTCGATCGCTTGCAGTCCTGGTATATGTTTTAGTCTTGTATTCGCTCCGGCACCTATAATGCCGATTCGGAGGTTTTCTGAGATTGGCATAGTGTTACGTTCTTACGCGCCATTAGTTTCCTTGGCAATCCTAGAACGGAACAGACTTCGATTTGCCCTTTCACCATAGAGTTCACTGAGCATTTCCCAAACTCTATCCCGATTCTTATATCGATCTGAAAGATACGGAGCCATTTTCTGTTCGAAATGATCGTGGAACAGCCGAGACAACTCAATTTTCCAACCCTTTTCGTTTATGAATCGCAAACTGAGTCCGATCGGCGAACCCATTCGGTAGAGCTGGCCCGCTGTGGTTCCGTTTACGGAGTCCACTTTTCCTAAGGTTGTTTTATGAAGAATTTCTTCCAGAGCTTCTCTGAGGTAACCGCTCAAGGCATGGCTTTCCGAATCAGACTGTAGAATGTCGTTCCAGTCTCGCCAGTCATCGTACGTCAAAGAATCGAGATTCATTCGAAGGTATAGGACTAGGTAGCGATCGAACAAGGGCAGCTTCTTTAATGATTCCTCATCACCTCTGACAATCCATGGCTGGAGGCTGCGAAAGTACTGGACAGTCTGTTCGCTGACAAGCTCGTCAAGCTTGTGCATCTTGCTGTTTTGCAAAGCAGAATCGAACTCCTCGAAAACTTCATGCGGAGACCTTTTCGCAGAGTGGCATCCCACCAGTAGTGCGAGACTGAAAGCGGCCAGCCACCAACCGGGTTTTACCGATTGCGCTTTTGAGCTTCTTTGTGAGCAGGAATCACTATGGTCCATGGCAATTCTCCTTTGGCGTTGATGGCCTTATTGCGCGCAACGCCAATCGATAAGTTCGATTTGCAGTATCTTCTGACGACCAAACGAATTCCAGGCAAGTCGATAGGCAATATCGACCGGTGTATTTATCTCAGGAATACGATGCGCCATTTTCCAAGCGACTCCATTGATCAACCGTCCGTTCTGGTCGGTTAGGTTGAAGCGAAAATGATTTTCTTTGAAAACTTTGGGACGTTGTTTGAATACGACACGCTTTGTAGCGAAGACCGGTTCGGGGTTTTGCTGGCCAAAGGGTTGTAGCAGCGAGACTTCATCCATAAACTCGGGTGATGCCTCTTCAAGTTTCAAGTAAGTGGAAACGTTGATGGTTTTTTCGTAAGTGTGCGTTTCAGTAAACTTCTTCACTGACTGGTCGAAGAACGAACGCAGGTTTTCAACTCGATCGATAGAAACGCTCACTCCTACTGCCATGGGGTGCCCTCCCCAGCTTTCAAGTTCGTCTGAGAAATCTTGGAGGACTTCGACCAGATTGACCCCTTCGACGCTCCTCCCTGAACCCTTACCCAAATCACCCTCTTTCCCCAGGACAATACAAGGCCGGTCGTACGCTCGCGAAAGGCGACTCGCGACGATACCGACCACACCTGGGTGCCAGTCGTCACCGTAGACCACAATTCCGTAACTATCGGACTGGTAAGCCTCGACCTGCCTCATCGCTTCTTCGACAATCGCCTTTTCGATCTCTTGCCGTTCCCTGTTGAACGAGTCTAGTTTGAGCGATGTCTCCATACAGTAAGACGGATCCTCACTCAGAAGAAGCTCCACTGCCAAGGAAGCGTCCGCCAATCTGCCGCTAGCGTTGATACGAGGCCCTAGTTTGAAAGAAATATCGACGGGTCTCACTCCGTGTCGCGCCGTCATTCCGGAGACATTCATCAAACTGCTGAGACCTTTGCGTTTGGTTTGAGAAAGCGTTTTCAATCCAATACGCGTGAATATTCGATTTTCGTTTGTCAGAGGAACGAGATCGGCAATCGTTCCCATGGATACAAAATCAAGATAGTCCCGCAACGTGATTTCAAATGCCCTAGCCTCGTTCCGGTTACGCTTCAACTTTAAGATGCCGTGGGCCAATTTGAATACGAGCCCGACAGTACAAAAATTCAATGCTTCGCTTTCCGATTCTCCGAATACGTGAGGGTTCACGAGCAAAACCCCATCGGGAAGCGGTTCTTTTGTTTGGTGATGATCCACAATGATCAGATCACATCCGCACGACAAAATATACTTCGCCTCTTCGAGTGAATTAGTGCCGCAATCTAAGGCGATAAAGAGATCGGCTTTGTCGCCACAGTCCAACGCCCGCTCCGCTGCTTTACGGCTCAACCCGTAGCCTTCTTCGCTCCTAAGTGGAACGATGAACTTTGGGTAGGTATTGAATTTTTGGAGTATGTCTACCAGCAGGGCAGTGCTGGTTACCCCATCGACGTCGTAGTCGCCGCAAATTACGATTCGCTGACCTTGATCAATGGCTTGGCAAATCCGATGAGCGGCTTTCTCAAGATTGGGAATTTCAAACGGATTCGATACCTCGCTGAGTCGTGGGTGCAAAAAGCGCCTCGCTTCGTCGCAATCCACGAAACCGGCTTTGGCTACGAGCTCGGCTATGGAAGGACTGAGATTGAGCTGTCTGCGTAACGTCCCAACCGTGGAAGCAGAGGTAGGATTGTATTCCCAGCGAGCCAAGACAGTGATTAGCTGCCCTCCTTGACCTCTTTGGCACCGGCTTGCCACTCATACTCTGGAGCAATATCGTGGCTCTTCTCGACACTGCGACGGTCCCCTTTGTGCCACCAGTAAAAAACAGGGCTCGCGATGAAGATCGAAGAGAAGGTACCGGTGATGATACCAATGGTGAATGTGAATGCGATATCGCTCACGACTCCAGTACCAAAAATGTACAAGGAAACGGCGGCGAGCAAAGTTGTGAAACTCGTAAGCAGAGAGCGAGACAGCACAGCGTTCAACGCAGAGTTGACGATATCACGCAATTTCGCGGTTGGCTTAAGTTGAAGCTCTTCCCGTATCCGGTCAAATACGACAATGGTGTCATTAAGCGAGTATCCCACAATCAAGAGAATGGCCGCAATCATGGGTGCCGTGAACTGGTGCCCAGGGACCATCACGAAGACACCGACCGTTAACAGGATGTCGTGTATGGTCGCTACAATGGCGCCAATTCCGTATCCGATCTCGAAACGCACCGCAATGTACAATAGAATGAGCCCAAGAGAAATACCGATAGCGAAGATGGCGTTTTTCTGAATCTCCTCTCCTACGGATGGACCAATTTCATTGGTTCCGACGGCATCGAATTTTGCCTCAGGAAAAGCCTTGTCCAATGCAGCCAACACTTTCGGGCTTTGTTCAAAGGGCGTCTGGAGCTTCAAAACCTCTACACCGCCACCTAGTGGGGTTACATATTGTGGAGTCACTTCTCCCAGCTCTTGTTCGACTACGATTCGATTGATCTCCGATTCGTCAATACGCGTCTCGTAAGCCAGAGAGACTTCGTCACCTCCCGTGAAGTCGATTCCGAAAATCGTATCCCATTTCGTGTAGATCCCAAAAACGCCGATCAGGACGATCAGCCAGGAAATCGCAAAGGCCGGTTTCCTGAAATTCAAGAAGGGCACACTCGGGTTCCGGACGATTGAGAGCATCTTGAACTTCTTCATCAAATTCGTTTCGATGAGTAATTCGAGTAACAACCGGTTAACCACCAAGGCGCAGAACATGGTGGTGACCACTCCGATTGCCAA
>JAUHWE010000465.1 GCA_030424825.1 Verrucomicrobiia bacterium | reverse complement strand
AAAGGTTCAGGCAATTACGGGATCCCTGGAAGTGAAGCATGGTCATGGAAAGGTGGTCCTCGACGGGATTGATGGGGAGGTCGATGCGAAGTTTGAACACGGCAAGTTGGATGTGACTGATGTACGTGGCTCCTTGGAGTTGAAGCACGAACAGGGTCGCGTTCGTCTGAAGGGCATTCATGGAGATTTGCGCGTGAAGAAGGAACATGGTACTCTCGTGGTCGAAGGCGTTGATGGTGGAGTCGAGATCGACGTTGAACACGCGGACACGCGTATCCATGCTTCAGGCACCATCACTTCAGTTTACGAAATAGATGGAGAACACAGTGATATCCAGTTACGGTTACCGAATGCGAATGAAGCCAGTTACGCCCTGAAAACGGATCACGGTCGAATCAACACCAATCTGCCGATAACCATCGCGAAAGGAAAAGACTGGCAAGCCGCTACCAGTCAACAAGGCAATCCGAACGTCCTGATCTCTGTTGAACATGGAGACATTTCGATCGAATGACGAGTCGCGAAGAGAGTGACCGATAGGTTCCAGACACTCTCAAAGGTAATGCCCTCAAATGAGGGCACTGTTTCCTGACGCTGGGATCATGCTATTGGGAGCGTCTAAACACGGGGACTTTCATCGGCTCCCCGTTTTTCAGAGCATCCAGCGACGGGTAGGATTTCGAATATTCATAAGTTCTCATCAACGCAATCATTCTTTCTGAAACCAGATCGGTAACCGATTCAGCGATACAGTCTGGATCTTCGTGCCATTGAAACTGTATCCAAACCGAACCCCTGCGATTCGAACGCGTACGTCTTTAGATTTCTAATGCCCCGTCCCTTGGTCAGGCAGCGCCGAAGACGAAAGCAACAAGGCCGCTTGACTTGAGAAACGCCCTTCGGGTTGGAGATGGACCCCGACAGAATACAGTATCTTTCGTTTCATTCGACCTTATGATTGAGGTTAGCGGAGTGAGCGAAATCGAAAGGCTAGCGACCCGATGAATTTGTTTAAAGGGTTAAGTGACCCGACGTTAGTATGGGGAGCGCTATTAAGAGCGTGGCCTGGTGCTTCTCGTAGGGTTCTTTCATCACAGGATATCCTAGCCTTCGAGGACGCCATAGGAAGAGAAAAGGCGTTCAAAGAATTATTCTAAATGGAAGAAGGTCTTTCAATGGTGTCACCCGTTGTTTACTCTGAAGTACTTGATGATAGCGTCGTATCCAGAAGTGGCTTACCTATGATCGTGTGAGCCGTTGACTTACTAGGAACTGCGCCGGTACGATCTATTGTTTTAATGCACAGGAGCCTTTATCCAGAAGGACTGTCTCGGTATCCGCATTCTTTGTTGAAATCAGATTTGCGTGTCTGGCGACTGAATCACTTCATCGCACTCACTTTCGGCAAAAGAAGCTTGCGTCCCCATTCGTAAAGTTATTGTAAATTCTTTCTTATCGAGAGCGTATAGCCCTCATGCTCCTAAAGTCTCCAACCACTCGGCGTAATGAAACGATTTGTATTCCTCACACTCTTAGTCGGCGCTTTTTCGTGGGCGCAGCTCCAGGCCCAAACGGTCCACACAGTAGATGGCAACGCCGGTGCCGTAGCCCAGTTTAGCGGTGTTCAAGCGGCGATTGATGCCGCTTCGCCGGGCGACACCATTCTGATCGCAGGTTCTCCGGATTATTACGGGACGTTCAACATTTATAAGGAGCTCCATTTTGTAGGAGTTGGCTTTTTCTTAAGTACCAATGGGGTGCCGGGGTTGAGTACCCATGGTGCTTCGGTGGGACTGAATTTCAAAAATGACAACTTGTTGGGGAATAGTGCGGGTTCCTCAGCAACGGGTTTAAATGGGCTTTTGAATTCTGACCCAGGGGCAAACAATATTATTATCGATAAATGCTACAACGCTGCAAACAATTGGCGATTGCAAGGCAGCGTTACCATAACGCGATGTTATAGCCGTAACGAGATTCGCATTGATGCGGCGGATAGTTCGATATCAAATACCATTATTTGGGGTGTACATATGACAGCCACTAACCAGTCGCTCACAAACAGCGTAGTTCGAGGTTATACTAATACGATCCCCAACCAAAATATTACGAATTGTATTTTTTTAGAAGCCGTAAATGGAGCTAGTCTAGACCTTGATGCAAATTACACCTATTGTTTGAAGACTGGCGGTGGAGGTCTTCCAAATAATGGCACCAACGTCAATAGCGTCCTTCTTGGCGATGTGTTTACCGCAGTCGGGGCAGCTGATGTCGACGCTTACTATCAGTTGAAAGACGGTAGTCTAGCGGTTGGAGCAGGGCTCGGAGGCGTTGATATGGGTGCTTACGGTGGGGCAAAACCGTATGTTCTTAGTGGTGTTCCCGGGCGGCCTCGTATGACGCGTTTTGACATCGCGCCGACGGCTACGGGATTGACGGAGCTAACGTTCGAAGTCGAGTCGCAGGCGTTTGCTGAATAGTCAGCGGTTCAACCCAAACCCAATTGGTGATGAAAGCGCTAAAAACAATTCTAAGCGCCGCGTTTGTCGCGGCTTCGGCCAGTTTTATTTTCGGTCAACCCGACATCGTGTCCTATGAGTATTTTATTGATACGGATCCCGGTCAAGGGAACGGTACGGTCATAGACCTTCCAGTGGAGGAGCAAGGTTCCGCCAGTCTCAAAAGTATCACCATTCCTTTGGAAACGATGGAGGCATTGCCTAAAGGTTTCCATAAAATTGGGATCCGAAGCAAAGATGCCAATGGCGATTGGTCGGTCGCTTTCGTGCGTAGAGTCTTAGTCGGTGAAGATACGGTGCTACAACCGGTGCCGGATATCGTGGCGGCGGAGTACTTTATAGATGCGGATCCGGGTCAGGGAAATGGGACGGCGATTGATCTGACAGGATCGACGGGCACCTCGATTAGTGTTTCGAGTTCGATCCCCAAGGAAACGATCGAGGCTTTGTCGCTCGGTTTTCACAAGATTGTGGTGCGTACTCAAGACGCTGACGGCGATTGGTCGGTCGCTTTCAATCGTCAGTTCAAAAGGGTCGAAGCGCCGTCCCCCGAGTCGGTGGACCCCAACATGGCCCGAATCGAATATCAGTGGATAGTAGATGGTTCCCCAGTAAGTGATGTGATTTCGCTGACGCCGGAGACTCCTGCACAGACAATCGATTTTATGGAAGTCGTCGATCTCTCGGAATTGCCGGGAGGAGATGTCACGGCTGTGTTGCAAATGACGCCTTTCGATAGTCTGGATCAGCAAGGCTGGCCCGCTTTCAAAACGGTCGAAATCCTGTGGTTAGACGATGATGGAGACGGACTGCCCAATCAATGGGAAGAATTGTACGAAGGGTTCGACCCGCAGGTTGCCAATGATTCGAGTGTGGATTCCGATAATGACGGACTCACCGATAGGGAAGAGTTCCAATACAGTACGGATCCTACGAATAAGGATACGGATGGGGATAACGTATTTGACGGAGCAGAAATCACCTTGGCTGACTATGGATTTGATCCCGCAGTGGACAACAGCGATATTCTCGCAAAGTTTGAGACAGCCGCTTCGGGTACGGGCGTATTTGCGAACCTCGTACAAGATACGATTGATGAGGTAATCGGAAATCCGAATACTTATGATCTCTTCACCGAGGCTCAGGTGGAAACGGCTGCCCAGGCGGCACGCTCCTTTGTGAATGTCTCGGCCCGCGTTTTAGTAGGTGGTGACGATGTGGTAATACCGGGATTCACAATTTTGGGAGACCGCAAGAAACTGCTGATTCGGGCGGTTGGACCTAAACTGGCAGATTTCGACGTAGATGATCCGTTGCCGGATCCGACCATCGAGATTTTTCAGGCTCGATTTGATGGTCAGCCCAGCGATCTCCTCGCGACGGTAGACAACTGGACTGAAGACGGAGGCGATGTCGAGGCAATCAAAGCAGCGACTGCGTCTACGGGCGCGTTTCCACTAGAAGCGGTTGCCGATTTTCAAGGAAAGCCACGTCCAACGGATGATAACAAAAGCGCTGCGACGATTTTGGAGCTTGGATTGGGCGTCTATACCGTTGTCGTTAGATCAGTAGATGGATCGGTTGGAAGGGTTCTTGTTGAAGCGTACGAAATTGACGAGGAGTGATTATCAACTCGACCTCCGCGTCCCGCTGGATCGACGAACCCAACTATTGCGACTTTCCAAAAGACGAATACGTTCACTACCTTGGAGTCTGATTCTCCCGTTTTTCCAGTTCCTCGTTATGGATGTCTCGGATAAGGACAGTATAGGTAGCGGACTTGTCGAAGGCTTTCGGAGATATTGATTCACCACTTGTTATGGGTAGTGTGTATTCAACTTTTCCTGTCGATTCATTGATGACTTGAATGTGGGTAGCTGAATTGGGGGCTTTGAGTTCGGCCAAATGGCCGGCGGCTTTCCGACCGTATTGCTTTTCGACACCGATGGTCACCGGCCCGTCACGCCAGTCCCCGCGCATCCCCAGATAGCCACCGCGACCGGCGCCGCCGCAGACCCGCTCGGCGACACCGGAAAGCTCCACAGTTCTCATC
>JAUHWE010000464.1 GCA_030424825.1 Verrucomicrobiia bacterium | reverse complement strand
TAGGAACCTTCCCACCATTTGCCGCTTTGATGACTCAGGTAGCCCGCTTCGCTCAACAGCTTAGGAACCGTTGGCAGGTCATCGATGTGGGAAATTATCAGCTCACGAGGATCCTTCCCCGCTTCCCTCGCATGCCTGGCATTTGCTTTGGTTTCAGCTGGATTATTTCCCGACGTTCGGTGCTGGTGCGTGTATAGTCCGGTTGCCAGGGTCATCAAAGACGGCCGACAAAGCGCGGTCGGAACATAGCCTCGTCGGAACGCCGCACTTTCACTCGCCAACCGATCGATGTGGGGCGTGTCAATCTGCCTATGCCCCATGAAACTGTAGTCGGTCCATGCCTGGTCATCGGACAAGATCAGCACGATGTTCGGTTTTTCCGCTGACGCAGCCTCAGCAGGCCATGGGGAATCTACAAACGCAAATAGAAGGGCTAGGATTAAGAAAAAACGCATCATGACAATGAACTAATCAAACTGACATCTTGAAGACCAATTATAAAATACTCACTGCCGATTTTGTACCAAGGTTAGCACCGATCGTACTAGTAGATTCGGCCCACTTAGAGGATAATAGCCGCTTCGATTCTCGAACAGCAAACGGTTTTTCCAACCTCATCGAAACCTTGCGGTAAGAGCGCCTGTCCCCATAATCACCCCCATTTTCTAAATTCTCTACTGACGATATTCTCCTATTTTGTTTTCAAGACCAAATAAACCATTATGACAACCCACTCATCCGCACCCGTATTCCACCGATTCAAAACGGCCACGGCGATCGGCATCGCCTTTCTGGCTGTTTCCGCATTCGCTCAGGAAGGTTTCGAATCCCTTTTTAACGGCAAAGACCTTTCCGGGTGGAAAGGGCAGAAGGAGCTCTGGAAAGTTGAAGACGGCGCGATCGTTGGATCCACCCATGGCGTCACTTTGGAGGCGAACACATTCCTCGTCTGGCAAGGTGAGGACGTCGGTAATTTTCACCTAAAGGCAAAGCTTAAGCTCGTCGGGGAAAACAATTCCGGCATCATGTACCGAGCACAGCCCATCGAGGATGTTCCGAACGGACTTTCCGGAAACCAGTTAGACATCCACTCCAAGCCGGAGTACCTCGGCATGTACTACAGTGAGAAGACGGGCCGCGGGATCGTCGCTACTCGAGGCCAAAAGGTCCTCGTTACGGACGCCGTTGATGACCAAGGAAAATCAAAACCGCAGATCACCGGCGATCTGGGCATGAAGCCCTCTTTCAAGGTAGACGAATGGAATGAATATGAAGTGCTCGCAGTGGGCGCTCGCGTGATTCACAAAGTAAACGGCGTGGTCACGGTTGATGTGGTGGACCGCTTTCCCGGCGTACCTCGCAAGGGTGCCATTGGAATTCAACTACATCGAGGCCCACCAATGGTTGCCTATACTAAAGACATTCAACTGAAACGACTCGATGGGAACGCGGGACGCGAGGCCATTGAGGCATTTGTGGCGAAACCTAAAGAATTTGCAGAAGGCACTGCCATCAACGAAAACCGCGCCACACCGCGCGACCGCATCACGGCCAAAGAAGGTTTCGAGGTCGAGCTGCTCTACTCCGTGCCAGGCGAGACTCAAGGCTCCTGGGTGAATCTTTGCCTCGACAACAAGGGCCGTATCATTGCCAGCGACCAGTATGGCGGACTCTACCGCTTCCCGGTTCCTGCCGCCGGGAAAAAGCTCGATCCCAAAGACGTGGTAAAAGTACCCGCTAAGATCGAAGCGGTCAATGGGATGCTCTGGGCTTTTGACGCTCTCTATGTGGGAGTCAATGAATACCGGGATCCAACCAAGTCCGGGCTCTACCGTCTCACCGATTCCGATGGGGACGACATGCTAGACAAAGTCGAACTCCTCCGCCAAATCTCGGCTCGAGGTGACCACGGCGTACACGCCATCCGGCTTTCTCCTGACGGTAAATCTCTATTTCTCATAACGGGAAACAATACCGAGCCTACAGAATGGAGTTCTTCCCGTGTGAATACCAATTGGGGAGAAGACCACCTGTTGCCACGCATGCCTGATGGCCGTGGACACAACCGTGACCGTCTCGCTCCAGCGGGAATCATCTACAAAGTTTCCCCCGATGGTAAGGATTTCGAAATATACTCCCACGGCTACCGCAATATATTCGACGCGGATTTTAACGCCGATGGCGAACTCTTCACCTACGACGCGGACATGGAGTATGACTTCAATACTCCTTGGTACCGTCCGACTCGCGTCCTACACACCGTGAGCGGCTCGGACTACGGCTGGCGCAACGGCACCGGCAAATGGCCGGAGTGGTATGTCGACAGCGTCCCTGCAGCTGTCAACATCGGCCCGGGCTCCCCCACAGGGGTTGCCTTTGGCTATGGTGCCAAGTTTCCCGCTAAGTATCAGAATGCTCTATACATTCTGGATTGGAGCTGGGGTAAAATCTACAGCGTCCACCTACGTCCTGACGGCTCCAGCTACACCGGTGAGAAAGAGGACTTCATTTCCGGGGCACCACTTCCTGTTACAGACATTGTTGTCAATCCAAACGATGGTGCCATGTATTTCACCATTGGGGGTCGCAAAGTTCAGTCGGGACTCTATCGCGTTACCTATACAGGTGACGAAGACACATCTCCTTCCATCGAAAAAAACAGCGGACAGAGAGCAAGAAACTTGCGTCGCAGCCTTGAAGCCTTTCATGGCGTTGTGGATACAAGCGCCGTCAACAAAGCGTGGAAGTATTTGGACCACGAGGACCCTTTTATGCGTTCCGCAGCTCGAATCGCCATAGAGAGTCAGCCCTCCAAAACCTGGGCTAACCGAGCCTTTAAAGAAAAAGTGCCCGAACGCCGCATTCCTGCGTTGCTCGCTCTCGCTCGCGTTGAAGGCATCGATCCGTTTCATCGAAAAGACGGCGACGCCCCCGTCAACAAGACGCTCGGCAACGACATTATTAACGCCTTGCTGGACATCGACTTTGCCGATCTCGACGAAACTGGACGCCGGGCACTAGTAAGGACCTATCAAGTGGTATTCAACCGATTTGGAGCCCCGAGTCCAGGGTTGGCCCTTAGAGCTACCGTTGAACTCGATGCCCAGTTTCCAGCAGAGACGATTGAGATGAATCAACTCCTTTGCGAAACGCTGGTCTACCTCCAGTCTCCCACCGTCGCCAGAAAAGCAATTGGACTGCTTAAGCAAGCTCCTACTCAAGAAGAGCAACTCGAATACGCACGTTCGCTCCGCATGTTAAAGGCGGGATGGACAAATCAGCTTCGCACTGACTACATCGAATGGTTTCTAAACGCGGCCAACTACCGAGGAGGCGCATCCTTTGAGATCTTTATCGAGAATATTCGTAAGGAAGCGATGGCGACTCTGACAGACAAAGAGCGTAGAGACCTCGCTGCCGTTCTCGCCCGCAAGCCCGAAAAGAAATCGCCGATCGAAGCGCTAACCGCTAACTTCATGAAAGGGCGCACTTTCGTGAAGAACTGGACGATGGACGACCTTGCCGCAGAAGCGAACGTGAGTATGGCCAATCGCAATTTTGAGAGGGGCCGTACGATGTTCGCCGGCACCGCCTGCTACTCTTGCCACAGATTCCAGAACGCCGGTGGTTCCACCGGACCGGACCTCACTGGCGCCGGAGGACGATACTCCCCAAGTGACTTTCTCGACCAGATCATCAATCCGAGCAAGGAGATCAACGAGCAATTCGTTCCGATCGCCGTCGAAATGCTCAATGGCGATACCCACTACGGCGTGGTCGTAAATCTCAAAGACGATACCGTTATCATTAATACGGATCTCACCAATCCCAACCAACGCGTAAACGTCGATCGCAAACAGGTCAAAAGCCTAGAGCCATCATCGGTGTCGCCGATGCCTCCGGGACTCATCAACATGTTGACCAAAGAAGAGATCTTCGACCTCACCGCCTACGTCCTCAGTGGGGGGAATCCAAACGACAAACGGTTTGCGAACTGAGGGAGCGTCTACTGAAGTACTGAATCCGAGCGGCAACTTAGGATAGAACGATCTCCAAGCGCCCATAATTAATCCAATATCAATGGGTGCTTGGGGATTGCCTACTACGCTTTGAGCTGACCATAGCTCTCGATTCGCCCACCTGCTTTTCTCACAGAACGCTATCGAATTCTTGGAGAATTCTCGGTTTGCGTTCATAACCCCAAAGGCATTCCCAATCCGCTGACACTAAGGACGCAATCGTATTCAGGAATCAACGCCAGCCTGCAGACAATCTCCTATAACGCAGATTCGATCTTTCCCGGACCCAATAAGAGTCGAATATAAACCGTTCTCTCGCAATTCATCTGACTGGAATCATTGCTTGCCTCACGATTGGTATGACGAGAGAATCACCAAAGGTTACTTAAGCATTTCGGTCAATCTCGGGACCCTCACCAGATAGTCAATCGGAGCTCGCCCGTTACCCAAATTGCAACATGCAGAAAAAATACCTTCTCTTTGATCACGATGGAGTGCTCGTCGAAACAGAGTACTGGTACTTCATGGCCAACAAGCGAGCCCTCAGTGAACTGG
>JAUHWE010000463.1 GCA_030424825.1 Verrucomicrobiia bacterium | reverse complement strand
CCGACTGGATGAAATCGTCTGGGTAATCCAGCTCCGCCAAGATCGACGCGGTCTTATCCGCATGGAAGTGCTTCAAGTCGGCTCGCCACTTGAGGTAACCTACCCGCCCTTCTGGATAATTCGACCGAGGGCTCTCCCACCGGCAAATATGCTGGCTTCGAGCGGCAATCAAGAGGGCCTCCGAAGCTTCCTCGCAGAAGGAGGCCACTTTTGCAAAGAGCAAGCGACTAAAGTAGAGCTCGTAGCCTACTTCAATCCCATCCGTGGACACGCGCTTCGGATCCCTGTCGTTTTGTCGGTCAATGCGCTCGATCGCCTTTAGGAATCGCTCCCCCTCAGGCAATCTCGATGCCACTTGGTTTACCAGATCTTTGTCGGAATGTGAATTCATGACGACAACGTTGCCCGATCCTACACAAAGATCAATCAACAGTATTTCGCTGGGTTATCTACTCGCTGGAAAAAAGCATCCCCGAGGTATTTTAAGGTAGCGGACGATCTCCAAGTACCCACCCAATAGATACTGCAATGGGCGCTCGGAGATCGCCCGCTACCAATGTCAGCAGCGAAGCCAACGCGGCCCGCCGGGCTTGCGCCGCCATAGCTTTAGCGAAGGAGTGAGGTCGTTGCCCTACCTAGTATCGATCGTTCGTAAAATTAGACACTCCCTAAGGCAATCCCCCATAAGATTTTGGAAGCGTTTCGAGAACAATGGAGCTTTCCTTTTTCCGCGTTTCATTTAACAATCTTTTTAAATTAACACCGATTTAACGATCTGCTGATTAACGAAAAGAATCCGATGCTGCAAAATCTTAGACCCGTCACCACTGCCCTCCTCATTCTCATCACTTCACCCCTATTGATGTCGCAAGGGCGTCTCATGCAGGGGCCAATGGTAGGGAGCATCGAATCTGAGAGCGTCACCATCTGGGCCCGCGTTGCCGGACCCAGTCTGCTAAACATCCGCTACAGCGATCATCCCAGCTTCTTCAATGCCCAACTCACCGTGCCTACAATTGCATCGGCGGAAAACGACTACTGCGTCACAACGAAAATCGAAGGGCTCAAACCCAACTCGTTCTACTACTACCAAGTACTGGTGGATGGCGAACCCATCGACTACGATGGCTACCCGCTGCTCACGGCACCTTCCAAAGAGATGCGCACGAAATTCTCGATCGGATTCGGATCCGGGGCCCGGGCCGACAAAGACGGGTTGCAAGCGATTTGGCTCCAGGTGCAAAATGCCCGTCCCCATGCCTTTTTCTGGCTCGGAGGCAATGAAGCCTTCTCGAATCTTTCTCCTGAGTTCCAAGCGGAAGAATATCGCCGTCAACGCAGCGTCCCTTTTTTGCAGCCGCTCCTGCACTCCATTGCTCAACTCTCAACC
This sequence comes from Verrucomicrobiia bacterium, assembly GCA_030424825.1. GTDB lineage: Bacteria > Verrucomicrobiota > Verrucomicrobiia > Opitutales > Opitutaceae > Pelagisphaera. Next base: position 3,184 of record JAUHWE010000463.1, on the reverse strand, counting down.
TGGGACGCGCCAGCAACCTTGCCACAGGACCAGCTAGCGGACTCCCTTGAGATCTTCCAGCGCTATTGGCCCAATCCAGCCTTCGGAACCGAACAGGCTCCCGGATCGTATTTCAACTATCAATACGGTGGTGTTGATTTTATCTTCCTCGACACCTTCTCCTATCGTGACGAAACGGATCATTCGACCATACTAGGTGACGTGCAAATGAAATGGCTGCAGAAGCAACTCAGCCAGAGCGAGGCGAAGTTTAAGGTGCTTCTCAGTGGCAGCAGCTGGAGCAATCTTGCCGCTGCGAATCACAATACCTGGACCGCGTATCCAGAAGACCGAAGCGGACTTTTTCGCTATATCCGCGAAAACAAAATTGACGGTGTGGTGCTGCTCTCTGGCGACGATGACGAAGCGGAAATCAAAGCCATCCCAATGTCCCGCGAAGGGGGCTACGATTTCTACGAGCTTGTCAGTAGCCCGTTGGCTCAGAGCCCCACTCCTGACTATACGGAAGACAATACGGCGGTGATCGCGATCGAAGAACCCTACGCGGACTCCATGAATTTTGGTACACTGACCTTTGATATGTCCGAAGAGGATCCGGTCGTTTCCTTGAAAGTCATCAATGTATTTGGCGAGAATGTCTTCCCCGATTTCGAGCTACGAGCCAGCGAACTGACCAACGGAAGGACCTCCTGGAAGAGCAAGGTTCCCGCCGAAGCCGTGGCCCATTTCGAAGCCCGTACCGCGTCCGCTCTATAGGAGAATACAGCCAGCAGGACAGCGAAAGCGATTTCTTAATTCTAGACACGAAAATTTTCCCTCACACCTAACAGGACTAACAAACCACAAGCCAGGCTCTCGGGCCTGGCATTTAAAGACAGACGCATTCCGTTTGCCAAGCAAAGCAAGTTGGTGATTGCCAAGGCCAGGTTGAATTGCGACAACGAGGACTCTTATGATTCCGGTCCGATCCCACATGTTGTCGTTCCTTCTTCTCTGCGCTTTGGCGGTCACCCCTGCTTGCGATAGTGAATCCCGCAAAAGTGACGCCCAAGACAATGGGCTGCCGGTGGTTGACTTCGGACATGCTCGGGTCTCTGTCGAGCTGGCGATCGATCAAGCCACTCAAGCCAAAGGGCTCATGTTCCGGAAATCGATGCCCGAGGACCAGGGCATGCTTTTCGTTTTCGACCGGCCCAAGCAAATGTCGTTTTGGATGCGCAACACCCACCTCCCGCTCGACATCGGCTTCTTCACCCCAGACGGCGTGCTGCGTGAGGTCTATCCCCTCTATCCTCACGACGAGAACTCCAGAAAGTCGATACGCTCTGATCTCCTTTATGCCCTCGAAGTCAACCAAGGGTGGTTCAAACGCCACGGTGTAAAGCCCGGCGACAAGTTTGACCCCCAATCAGTCCTGAATCCTTAGAGCTAGCGAATCCCGCACCCTTTGAGGAGAAAGGCATTCTACCCGACCCGTGAGCCACAGCCATGACCATCATAGCGACTCGAGCTCCGGGTTGAAAATCGCCTTCTTTCTCAACGCCGGTTTTACCGCTCTGGAAATTTTCGGCGGGATCTGGACCAACAGCATTGCGATTATTACCGACGCGCTACACGACTCTGGAGACTGCTTGTCGCTGGGGCTCGCCTGGTATTTGCAGCGCCTTTCGGCAAAAGGTCCGGATACGAAATTCACCTACGGCTATGGCCGGTTTTCGACGCTCGGAGCGCTTATTACAGGACTGGTACTGGTAGTCGGACTGTCCTTTGTTTGCTGGACCGCGATTGAACGATTGAGCGCACCCGAACCAGTAATGGCCTCGGGGATGCTGGGCCTAGCTGTTTTGGGAATCCTTTTCAACGGGGCCGCCGCCTGGAATCTGAGAGACGGTCACTCGCTCAACGAAAAAGTGGCCAGCTGGCACCTCCTCGAAGATACCCTCGGATGGGGTGCCGTTCTCATCGGCAGTGGCGCCATGATGGTTTGGAATTTGCCTATTATCGATCCCCTGCTTTCACTTCTTATTTCCGTATTCATTCTTTGGAACGTGATTGGAAACTTGAAAAAAGTGCTTTCCGTGCTGCTCCAACAAGCACCGGCCTCGTTCGATCGGGCTGCTTTCGACGTTAGCATCGCCAGTGTTCCCGGAGTCATCAATTCCCATCACACGCATACCTGGACGCTCGACGGTGAAACGCATGTGCTGTCCATGCATCTTGTTATGGCGAGAAACAGCCAGCGGGAGCAAATCGTCGCGGCTAAAAAGCGAGTGCATGAACTCCTGCGCGAGCAGGACTTCGAGCATGTCTCTATCGAAATCGAGCTCGAAGGAGAAATCTGTTCCCTCGAACCAGAATCCTAACTCAAGGCCCCCTACTGAGCGATGTTCTGCATCAGCTTGATGAATGGCAAGAACAGGGAAATCGCAATGACCAGGACGCTGATTGCCAAGAGAAGTATAAGGATCGGCTCAATCACTGAAGTGACCCCGGAAATGGATGCATCCACTTCCTCATCGTAAATTTCAGCAATTTGGTTGAGCATATTCGGCAGCTCTCCGGTTTCCTCTCCGACCTCGATCATACTCGAAACCATGGGGGGAAACAATCCGGTATCCTCGATCGGCTTAGACAGCGGCTCCCCGTCGCGCACCCGATTTCTCACCTTGTCCACCGCGTTCATAATAAAGCGATTGCCCACTGCCGCACGGGAGTAGTTGAGCGCCTCTAGAATCGGAACTCCACTTTCCAGCAGTGTTCCCAGAGTACGACAAAATCGGGAAACGTAGATTTTGGAGAACGTGTCCTTGACCAACGGAAGATTCAGTTTGACGAACGCGAAAAAGACCGCCCCGGCCCGAGTCGACCGAAACCCCGCAAAGAGCAGAAAAGCGACGATGAGCCCTACGATGATCCCAATGATGTTTGAGGTGATGAACTGGCTCATATCCATCACGACTCGCGTAAGTACAGGAAGCTGCTCACCGTTTAGCTGCTTGTCGAATATGGCAGCGAATTTGGGAACGACGAAGGTCATTAACCCCAAAACGATCAGCAATGAAAAACTGAATACCACCACCGGGTAGATCGACGCCTGGGTCACCTTGGAGCGAATTTGCCTTGCCTTGGTCAGATAATGAGCGAGGCGCCCCAATGCCATGTCAAGGGTTCCACTGGCCTCTCC
>JAUHWE010000462.1 GCA_030424825.1 Verrucomicrobiia bacterium | reverse complement strand
GTGCGATCACAACAAAACGCGTACCCGTAGATATATCCAATTGCCTATTGTACAATAGGCAATTGGATATATCTACGGGTACGCGTTTTGTTGTGATCGCACTGCCTGCGATTTCATGAATCTCGAGGGAATCTATTGAAAAACGGGCCCCCGTTAGAAGGGAGTCAACGAAGAGGGCGCCTCCATTATTGGTACTCCCTCCTGCGTAGCGAATCTCGCAATGTTTAATGATAGATTTAGGATTGGACAATCCAATCTGTGACCAATCTCCAGGAGCGGGAGTGGTGGCGATTCCATCATTATTGGAGTCCCCCATTATGGAGTCATCTAATTGAGAGGTGAATATTATGGGTCGATCTGGGAGACCTTCCGCTATTAAAGAACCATGGCTAGTATCGTATAAACCATTGGTGTCAGCTCTTACCTTAACCACGGTACCGGGTAAAATAGTGACAGAATTTTCTTGGGTGCTGCTGCCGCCGGTTGTAATGAAGGCATCGAGCATGACCAAAGGAGTTTGTCCTAGTGTCGTGGGATGGTTGGCGTTGCCTCCGGTCACGCGAGTTCCTCTCATCCCAATGTTTTCACCCATGGAGAAGTTTTCTATGGTGAAGCTTAGGTCATGTAACTCGAGCGATAGAGCGTCGCCGGCGATTTCATCGAGCTGCACTCCATCTAGGTCTACGTTTCCCGCAAGGAGGCTTACGCCATCGTCTCCTGCTCCTGATACGGTTAGATTGTTGATAGTCGCAGTTATTTCTGGAAACCGTGCTTGTAGTCCTGTATCGAGTACATTGATAACAGATACGTTCGACAAATTGACGTTTCCTCCATCGAGTAGAATCGCTCTCGCGAACGTTCCATCTGGTCCGCCGATTCCTTCTAGTCCAGCGTAGTGAATCTCCAAGAAATTGATGTTTCCGGTCGCTCTTTCCTCTCGATCGATTGGACTTCCGTCGCGAAACCAAAGGCTGAACCAGTCGCCGGGTGCAGGAGTCGTTGCGTTGCCATCACCATTGGTGTCTCCTCCATGAGCATCGTCGAACACGGAAGTTATAATGGCTGGATTATCGACTGTTCCCATGACTTCTAGATGACCATCAATTACGAGCCCTCTAAATTTTCCGAACTTCATGACGACTCCTTCTTCTATAACGAACGTGCTGCCTTGGCTAACGGGGATATCGCCAAAGTAGGTGCTTTGATCTAAAACGACATAGGTCATGTTTGCTCTTAGGCGCACGGTTGTACCGGGGTTTATGGTTCCCGATCTCAATTCGATGTACTTTGAAGAATCGGATCCTAGAAAGACGGATCCGCTCGAATTGACTGGATAGGTTACAGAATAAGTGATCGGAGCCAGCCCGGAATTTTCGATGGTATTGTTGGTGAGGTCGATCTCTTCTTCTGGATTGGAAAACGAGATATAGATTCCGTTCAATCCGGGGTTTCTTATGGTATTCTCGGTGATCGAGCCAGTTTTGTTTGATTGTAGAAGAATCCCGCTAGCCTGACTATTTTCAACCGTAGTATTGGTAATGCTGAAGGTGTTTTTTAAGAGTATGGATGCCTGTGTTGGGCCCGTTCCTCTTCCGGAGTAATTGATTACCAAGTACTCAAAATCTACATGTCCCTTGTTTGAGCAATTGATGTAGGACCAGTCACCGGCAGCGGGTGTGGTGGCGTTTCCATCTTCATTAGTATCTCCTCCGATTGAATCGTCGGCAATAGATGTGAACGTGACTGGCTTTGTATTCGTCCCGTTTACATTCATTTTTCCGTCGATGTCGATGCGCCGTTGATTAGCCATTTTAACCAGCGTTCCAGGGCTCAAATTCCAGGTGACGCCCGTTTGGATGAATAGACTGTCTTCTACAAAATAGGTGAGGGTTTCATTCCAGTCCTGGCTTTCCTGCATATTGACTCCGTCCACGTAGATCGCGTTGTCACGACCAGATCCAGAAGCCGAGTTTCCAGATGACTCGATCTGCATCGAAACGTTGAAATAGTACGGCGCTTGCGTTGCGTTTTGTACGTCGTTGTCAATGAGTGATGCAAAGGCGTTGGACCCGTTCAGTTCGAACCCATATTGGGTAACGTTTTTTACGGTATTGTTTGTGATGAAAGCGTTTCCGCCGGTCGACGTGAGTCCGTCGTTTTGACCGTCTTCAATCAGCGAGTCCTTGAGAGTGAGTACGCCGGACCTGTGAAGTATTGATGCGCTTTGGCGACCAGCATAGCGAACCTGTACATCATCGAGGGTCGCAGAAAGGGCAGGAGTGCCTACCTGAATGCCATGCCAGTCATTGGGGGCCGGTGTGGTCGCGTTTCCATCCCCATTAATGTCTCCGGCAACGGAGTCGTCATTGATTGAGGTGAACGTGGCACTAGTTGCGGTCAGCGCTCCGTTTACCGTTAGTTTGCCGGAAACGTCGGACATTACAGTGGCTCCGGCCGGTATATCAAGAGAGCCCGTTTCCCCGATCGTAATCCCGTTCGAAAGGTAGTAGGGTACGTCATCCGACCACGTCTGAGCGTCTTCAATGGTACCGCCTTCGATGTGTATCGCCTTAATTCCGGTACCGGACATCGAGGTTCCCGTACTGGACCAACGCTCGATTCGACTCACTCGAATGTGTGAGCCACCAATATCGGTTAGGCTTAAGTTGGTTGAGGAAAGGGTACCCGTCGTGCTTTCGAAATTTATTCCGTAGTGAATCGAGCTGGATCCGATCCTCTCTAAGCTAACGTTATTAAGAATGTAATCTGCCGCCGCCTGGCTCGAATATCGTATTCCGATGTTTGTCGCGTCGCTGATTAGCGTATCTCGAATCGAAAGCTCCCCGGATACAACTTGGATCGAGTACCCCGATCGTCCCGCGTATTTAATTTGTGCATGCTGTAAGTCAAGTGATGCAGTCCCTCCTGACTGTAATAGGATTCCATTCCAGTTATTGGGAGCTGGTGTGGTTGCTCCGCCATCGCCATTGGTATCTCCTCCTACGGAATCATCGCTTATTGAAGTGAAGTGAATCGGAGAACCTGCGGTGCCAATCGCGTTAACCGTCCCTGCGATGTTCAGAGCCCGGGTGTCGTTAATCTTGATGATGGTTCCCGGGTCGATCGTTAGGGTAACACCTTCGGGGACGGTCACGGAATTTGTAATTTCAATCGCGCCGGACCAAGTTTCGCTTTCGGTAAGAGTTCCCGTTTTTTCTAGGGCTAATGACAGGGGAATGAAACTCGTAACGAGTACTGCCAGAAGGATTTTGAATGAGTTTGGGGTAGTTGAGTGCTTCATCGTGTAAAAGGGAGGAATTGAGAGCTAAAGAGCCGAGTAGCAGGGGAATGCCTGAATATGCAGCCCCATGGGCCGATTCTAGTAAAAACTATGTGCTAGGTTGTGCAAGGGGATTCTCGGTTGGAGCACCCCTACGGAAGCCTGGAAGAATCTTGGCGTCTGGCAGTGGATGTGGTGTTGGACCGTTTAGGTGAAAAATCTGACTCAAATCATACAATTCCTCAGAGAATCGATCCCACCGTCCTAGACAGCTGAGTTGCGGCTCTCACTCAGAAAGTATCCTTTAGGTCTTAATCAATGTCCCACTTGCTTATACGATTTCACTGTAGCTCGTTTTCGTCAATGAGCCCAGCTGCGAAGTAGATGTGGCGACATTCGTCCCAGCCCTTGGAAGGAACTCCGAATCTTCGGAAAGCCGCCCTACAGGCTGAAAAGATCAATTAAAGAATTCCAATTATAGAACACTCTCTAACTCTACTTTGTCATATGGACGAATGGTAGGGCAACGACCTCCGAGCGTGCCGCACAAGGAGATCATTAATACGCGGCACGCCCGGAGGTCGTTGCCCTACCTAATAACAATCGCTCGAAATCTAACAAAGTAGAGCTAAGAGAGTATTCCGTCGATGATGTGGCCGTGTACATCGGTGAGCCGGAAGTCGCGGCCTTGGAAGCGGTAGGTGAGTCGTTTATGGTCAACTCCAAGCAGATGGAGCATGGTTGCGTGGAGATCGTGTACTGCGGTTGGGTTTTCTTCAGCAGCGTATCCAAATTCGTCGGTCGACCCGTAGACCGTTCCCCCTTTGATGCCTCCACCGGCAAGGAAAATGGAAAAACCTTTAATATGGTGGTCGCGCCCGTCGCCATTCGCTCCTTGACTCATGGGGGTGCGACCGAATTCACCTCCCCAGATGATAAGCGTCTCGTCGAGCATGCCACGCATTTTGAGATCTTTTATGAGAGCGGCTGTAGGCTTGTCAGCAATCGTGGATACGGATTTGAAATTTTTTTCCAATCCTCCGTGATGGTCCCAGCCCCGGTGGTAAAGCTGGATAAAGCGGACACCGCGTTCTGCAAGACGCCTCGCCATGAGGCAGTTGGAGGCGTAGGAGCCATCCCCCGGTTCGCACCCGTAGAGATCTAAGACGTTTTGGGGCTCTTGGGAGAAATCGGCTAAATCGGGAACGGAGGTCTGCATCTGGTAGGCCAATTCGTACTGGGCAATCCGGGTAGCGATTTCGGGATCATGGCGCTGAGATGCGAGGTGGTTATTCAAGGAA
>JAUHWE010000461.1 GCA_030424825.1 Verrucomicrobiia bacterium | reverse complement strand
CTCGGAGTCCTACTTCGTAGTGGCGGTCGAGTTCGCTCATGTCATTCCAATGGACGAGCGCTTCAAAGTGAAACGTGGCGGCACAATTGACGATGATGTCGATGCCACTGTGAGTTCTGACGACGGAATGTACGAAGTCTCGAATGGAAATTTGATCAGTGAGATCGAGTTCAATAAAGTGAATACGATTTGGGTAGTCCTTTAGAAGGGATTCGAGGAGATTTAGACCATTCTCTTCCGCGATGTCCCCAATAATGACGTAAGCACCTTCCTCCAGAAACTGCTTGACGCAAGCGCTTCCAATATCGCCGGCACCACCGGTTACGATTACTACTTTATCGTTCAGTTCGAGATTCATATTGTTTATGGGCACCGCGATTAGGACTGATTAGCAGCTCGTCTCAAATGCAGGTAATCAATCTATCATTATCGTGAAATGGGACTTTAGAAAAACAACGCTCTTCGATCATGGTTTATGAAGGCTTTTAGATTTCAGCTAGCGTGACCCTTGTTGACCGTTCCCCGCGTCTATCCGTGGGCGTCTGCAATGACCTCATTCGGGTCTCTCCAATTGATCTGCTTAGGATTGAAGCCATGCTCTACCGTGGGCTTGATAACATCGAAATAGGGTGAAAGATCGAAATCGCTAGGAGCGAAGAGACTGTGATGCCGTATGTGGGCGTACTCTTTTTCAATTTCGGGCTGGGTAGGGTCGTCTGATTTGTACAACACAAATTCAGGCAAGATGGGGTAGCTAACGGAGTGGAAGGCTTTGGCAATAAGGGACGAGCAGATGGCGCGAGTGGGATCGCCGCTTCCGATAGAAAGCAGCCTCCGTCTCCAATGGCTGGGCACAAGGGGACGCTGGATGAGGTATCGGGCAAGATCAAAGATATTCTTCAGGTCGTATTGCCCACCCACTTTGGAAACGGCGTATCCAACAAGGCTATCGATCTCTTTGGCGCTGAGGCCGACCGGACGGCAAATACGAGTATGCCTTTGGTAGTAGATTGACAAGGGCATGAGTCGAATACCCTCTTGAATGTCGGCTTCTACGATGACGCGCGCGTCTTCTCCTTTATCGGATGAATCCACGGTGTCCCCGATATAAAGCGCGGCATGGGACCAAGTGGATTGAGTCAGGTACTTGATCGCGACGCTAAAGCGGCTGGCTCCTTCCACAAGCAAAACGTCTCCCTTTCTCAATGTGGACTTCAGCTTCGCGGGTGTATTGGTCGCTCCACGGACCTTTCGCTGAGTGGGTTGGGATAGGTGACGGGCGAGGATTTTTCCGATACCGCCTAATATTGATTTCACAGAACGATTGAACGGATTAGCAAAATGCGTGGCAAGCTAGGAAATGTAGTTCTTTGACCAAACTACTCGGTGGAGACGGCATTAGGCTGCGATTTTCAGTTCTTAAACCTGCTTTCCTCCCCGGAAGCGAAGCTTTTTCAAATGTGCAGAGATCTCGTAGTATCGGAATCGTCGTTATCCGATTTCGCTTTGTTGCTTAGCTCAAGTTTGAACCTTTCCAGATTCTCGCTTGATCCCATCAGGAGAATGAGATCTCCCTCATCGAGAATCTGCTGGGGTGAAGGTCCGATGATGCGGTCATCCCCTTTCTGGATGCCAACGATAGTAACGTGAAATCTAGATCGAATTTCCGTATCCTGTATCCGCATACCAATCCAGTCACAGAGCGGGGGAATTATCTCGCGGGTGAAAATAAACGGCTCGGCCTTCGAGGACCCGTCATCACTTTTCTGGTTCAGGTAGTCGTTTGCCTGTTTGATCTGGTCGGTTTCCCCTAGAATGAATATTTGGTCATTCGGATAGAGGTGAGTGGTCGGATCGATGCTGACAAGCTCGTACCCATTACGTTCGATTCCGGCGATCAAGGCGCCAATATTCGCCCGCAGGTCGATATCCTGGACCTCCATTCCGACCCATTTCGAGTCGGGGCTGAGCGTGACCGGCTCGACGTTGACATCCCAGGGGTTTCGAGACTCAAGCGCCTGTAGATTGGTTGAGATCTTTTGAGAAATACGATCCTCGGCTTCACTGGCCATCGATTTGACGACAGCGGTTTCCCAATTGTGATGTAAGTGCACTAATTTTTTCCAGAAGATCCAACCGACGATCCCAGTTATTAGAAGGAAGGCGACAAAGGCATACCCAGTCGGGAAATACTTGGCGGCCACGAGCAAGAAAACGCTTCCGTAGAATAGCAGCAATATCAGCAGGATGAGTCCGTTAAAAGCGGATCGGTAGATTCCCTTGGAAAACTGCTGAAAGGCGGGGCGGCTGAGGGCGGTGTCGGAGAAAAGCCAGACAAGAACGTTCAAATTCCGCATTGTGTCCACGAGGAAGGGCAGGGAGAAAAGAACGGAGAGAAGGAATACTGATTGCTGGAAGAGATCTTGCGAGAGGGGAAGAAAGTCGGGGACGGGTAGTCGGGCGGATATCAATGCGGCAGCGATAATGATTGCCGTAATGATAAGAAAGTGGATACCGATGAGAGTGAATGGCTTTCTCGCGAGTTTCAGGAATGCGCTTCGACTGATTGAAAGGCTGACAGTGCCGACCCATTGGGAGTAGAGCGTGCAAAAATTGACGACGGCCTTGGGGGAGATTCGAGAGGCCAGGTTGAGAATTCGTTCTTCGTTTTGGGCAAGGGTTGGAGTAGCGAGAATCGTGATGAACGCTACTCCAGATACAATTGACTGCAGGTCAGTGCTAGTGGCTCCGTGAGTGGCGCCAATAGCGACAATGACAAAGCTGAACTCGCCGATTTGCGATTTAATGAGCGCGGCACGCGAAGCGTCTTTCGGGGACCGGCCCGCCAGGAAAAAACCGAGCCAGCAGGAGGAGAACTTGCAGATAATGACGACGACTGAAAGGCCCACGATTATGGGAGCGTTTGAAATGAGGGCTTTGGGATCGATGAGCATGCCCACGGTAACGAAAAACAAGGCGCTAAACATGTCGCGTATCGGTTCCGTTAAGTGTTCGATTTTTTGTGCCAAATGCGAGCGGGAGAAAATGGCTCCGGCGAGAAACCCTCCCAGCGCCCACGAGAAGTTGAATTCGTGAGCGAGCAGTCCAACCAGAAAAATGAGCCCGAGCGAGGCCATGGTGATCAATTCGGTCGACCCATGGGCAGCGAGAAAGCGTGTGAGACGCCGCGCTCCCAGTTTCCCGATCAGGAAAACGAGCACGGTGAAAATTCCGATGAACAAGATGGAGCGGCCGACTGCCACGATGTTCATTTTTCCTTCCGTCGCCATGCCGCTCAGCAGGACGAGAAGAAGGATCGCGAGAATGTCCTCGAGGATCAGAACGCCGATGGTAAGGTTTGTGTGAGGCTTGTTGAAAAGGCCACGCTCGCGAATCAGTTTGACGGATACCATGGACGAACTGATCGACAAGAGTCCGCCCAGAAACCATCCGTCTACGCTGGAAAGTCCGAGCCAGCGACTCGCCTCCATGCCCAGCGAAAGCATGGTGAGTGTCTGCAGTAGCAGTGCAGCCGATGCGGGTCCAAATACCCGTTTCAGCCGACCGAAGTCGAATTCGAGCCCCAAGTAGAAGAGTAGAAAGATGACTCCCAATTCGCTGAGCTCCTGTACATTTTCCAGTACAACGAGCGTGGGCCAGAGACCGAGATGCGGTCCGACCAAAAATCCCGCCACGAGATATCCGATGAGAAGGGGAATCTTAAACCGCTGCAGAATCAGGGCTGCCGCCGCAGCAGAGAGTAGGATCCAGGCGAGATCGGTTAGAATCGAGTGTTCGTGCATGTAACGCGGCTAAGAAGTTTGCCAACGTTATGTGAGGCTTATTGGCCCACGCTTGCAAGCGAAGGATCAGCCGGCGCCGCTTTTTCTTGGCCCAGCCAGAAATATGAAAGGAGGCACCATAAAGAGATTCAGGGCTGTGCAAGTGTGCAGCCCTCCCAGAATGACGATAGTCATCGGGTATTCGATTGCGTGACTGGGTATGCTTCTCTGGACGACAAGCATAATCCCGTTGCGGGCAGCAATTCCTAGCACAGTAACGAAACCTACCATTGATCCTAGCGATAGATCTCCACTGGTAAGCCAAACCGCCAAGACTCCTCCTGCAAGCTCGTCGTTACGTGCATCAATGTTCAGCAGTTCCGAGGGCGCTTTTACGAACGCTTGAGGCGGACCCGTGTGATTGTCCGTGCTGTGTTCTGGGTCCTTTCTCCAGAATCGTTCGAAAAGGTGTTTGAGATCCGATCTTTCAATGTTGTTGGTCTCGTTCTCGAACACTAAGGTTAGGGTGCCATCATCGTTGGTGGAACTAAAGACAACCACGGACCCGGTAACGCTTTAGAAAGCCGCACTATCGATTATTTTCTGTAGAATGATCTCAAGCTTAGCTTTGTCTGAAATGACTTTTTCAGAGGGGCTTATCCGATCATCGAGAGTCAAATCTTTCCGATTGGCGATATCCGAAGTTCGTTTCCAGCAATCTTTGACTAAGGAGCCCACGGAAAACTCTTCAAGATCAAGAATGGAGGTTTGGTTGTGGCACCGAGTTAGCTGCAGGAGGTTCGTGACGATTCGCTC
>JAUHWE010000460.1 GCA_030424825.1 Verrucomicrobiia bacterium | reverse complement strand
GACAACAAAGATGCCGCGAAACAGATCAAGAGTGCCATAGGCTCTCACTCCGCTAAGCTAGGACTCAACGCGGTGGGCGGAAGCAGCGCCCTCACGATTTGCAAATGCCTATCGGATAAAGCGACCCTAGTAACCTACGGAGGCATGGACCGACAGCCCTCGCCCTTTCCTACCCGTTACTTGATATTCAACGACTTATCCCTTCGAGGATTCTGGGTCAGCCAATGGTATCGAGATGCCAGCCGCGCCACGATCGAAAGGATGCACGAGACAATCGCCGAGAAAATGCAGGCAGGAGCGATCAGTACTCCCGTAGAGGCCACCTACTCCCTCAACGAATGGAAGCCCGCGCTCGAGCATTCATTACGACCCGGTAAATCCGGGAAAGTGCTCTTTCAAATAGCCTAGCCGCCTCCACATTGATTCGCCGAGGGCATACCCGACGACTTCCGAGCAACTATCCCCTCGACACCGCAAATCCGACCGCTATCTAATCGAAAGTCATGGCGGACAAGCCGTACAAATTTTCTCGGCGAGCCGAAAATCTAATCGCCAATCTCCGAGGCGTCCCTGAGGACTACAGTCCCGTCGTTCGGGATACCGTCGATATGGGGACTGTTTTCGACAAGATTCTAACTCGCTATAAAATCGGGGTCGATTCTCTCGAGGACCGGATCCGCGAGAAGTGGACTAAAATTGTAGGGCTGGAGAACGCAGGCCACTGCAACCCTGTCCGAATCGAGCGGGAGATAACGCTTGTGATTGCGGTATCCAATCCAATAATACGACAAGAACTTCAATTCAACCAAGCGATTGTACTCCGAAACCTGAATTCGATAAAAGACGGGAATCGAATCCGAAATCTGGTATTCCGTTCAGGCTAGAATCACCCCATAACATTGTTCCATTATCGCAGTTGGGCATCGAAAAGAAACTTCCGCAAATCGCTCGCAGGCACGATTTCACTCGCAAGCAATTGCAAGATACGTTTTGGGGATAGGGTAAAACGTTCGCATGGCTACTCCCTATACACTCGTAAAGCGCATTCGGTCCCGTGCCGAAAAGTGCCTATCTTTCGATGAGCATACCAGCGACAAAGTTAAACTTGAATCCTGCCGCGCCTTTTTCGAGCAGGAAACAGAAGCGGTAAAGAATCGGCATCGAGAGGGCGCTTCCGGACACGAAATAGTCAGGGCTCTCACAGCGATCGTCGACTCGATGATCGAGAGCCTCTCCAAAACGGCGTTCGCACAGTTCAAAGCCCAGTCCAATGGAAGTGGCGTGTTGGCAACATCGCTCGTTGCGATTGGAGGTTACGGACGCTCCGAGCTATGTCCCTTGAGCGATGTGGATATCATGTTTCTCTACCCAAGCAAAACCAGTCCTAAAGCCCTGAAGTCCGCCCAGGAGTTCATGGTGCAGAAAATACTCTATGTGCTTTGGGACTTAGGATTGAAGGTCGGCCATTCATCACGCACCATCGACGACGCGTTTGCGGAAGCCCGCAATGACATCCAGACCAAGACGGCTCTGCTCGAATCGAGGCTCGTCTACGGGTCGCAGTCCCTCTACGCGGGATTCGAGAATTCCTACAACTTGTTCTACCGCAAAGAGGACCCCAAAGGCTACATCCAGCAAAGACTCGCCGACCAGCGCGACCGCCGAAGCCGAAACGGGGATTCCGTTTTCGTACAGGAACCCGAAATCAAGAGCGGCGTCGGTGGATTGCGCGACTACCACAACACCCTTTGGATGGCTAAAGTTCGTCTAAACGTTAGAAACATCGACGGACTGGGAGAGCAGAATTACCTGAGGAAGGTCGAGCTGACAGAATTTAAAGCGTCCTACGATTTTCTACTGAGAGTACGCAACGAACTTCACTTCCGGAGCAAGCGCCCCACCGACCTCCTGTCGCTTGAAACCCAACCCAAAGTAGCTCTTGGTCTAGGCTACCGCGAAAGGAATCTGTTGGCCCGAGTGGAATTATTCATGAGGGACTATTACCGTCATGCCGCCAACATTCACCGCCTATCGAAAACGGTTGAAAGTCGCATGTCGCTGAATTCCCAACCGGATCCAGGGATCAATCCGCTCAAATCGATGAAAAGCTTCCTCCAGGCTAGGCGAAAGGAACGGGTAAAGCGGATCGACGGCTTCCTACTTCGGGGCCGAGAGATCAGTTTCGAGGACAAAGGGGTATTCAAACGAGATCCAGAACGGCTGCTTCGGGTATTTCGACTCACCCAAAAAAACGATTTGGGGCTCGATTTCGAACTCAGCTCCCTGATTAGGGCCTCTCTGGACCTCATCGACGACAAAATGCGTAACTCCGCCGGAGCCAATTCCAGTTTTCTCGAGATCCTGCGGGAGAGCGGAAAAGTCTATAAGACTCTCGCGCTCATGCATGAGCATCGCATTCTAGGAAAATTCATTCCCGAATGGGAACGGCTCACCTGCCTAGTCCAGCACGAATACTATCACCGCTATACCGCTGACGAGCATACGCTCCATACCATCCGCGAGCTGGACAATATCTTCTCTCACTCCGATTCCATTTACGAGCGGTACAGCAAGGAGATTCATGAACTTCGATTTCCTAGCCTCCTCTATCTTATCTTGTTTCTCCACGATATCGGGAAAGGGCAATCCATAAAGGGACATGCCGAGATCGGACTGGAAATCGCCGAACCCATTCTCGAGCGCATGCAGATCGACGAGGAGCAGAGGGTCATCATTCGTTTTGTCATTAAAAACCATTTACAAATGGCACGCTTCTGGCAGCGCCACGATATTGACGATCCTGATACCGCTCGAGTATTCGCCGACCAGATGGAAACAAGCGAGAATCTTCGCCTGCTCTACATCCACACCTTTTGCGATGCTCGAGGAACCGCAAAAGGACTTTGGAACCAATACAAAGACAGCCTTCACACGACTCTATTCAATGGAGCGATGGCTGCCCTTAAAGCGGATGGCAAAATTGAGGAGAGCTACAAAATCCACAAAGAGTCGGTGAGGCAGGCGATTCTAAAGGTTGGAGTAGAGGGAATTCCCAGCGAGGAAATATCAGCTCATTTCGACAAACTACCCGACCGGTATTTCCTCAATACGGAGCGAGAGGAAATCATTCTGCACATTAAGATGATCAACCGGCTGTTTCGCGAGCTCACTCAAGCGGAATCGGTAGAATCGCTCGCACCGATAATCGATCTCAAAGAGGACACGAAAGACCATCTGTTCGTAATCAATGTGGTGACTTGGGATCGGGCAGGTCTCTTCCACAAACTCGCAGGTGCCCTAAATGTAGCCGGCTACAGCATTCTCCGAGTCAAGGCAGCATCTCGAGACGATGATATCGCGATCGACACTTTCCTCGTCATAGAAAACCACACCAAGATGCGTACGGAAGGGGACGCTACCATGATATTCGAAGAGTGCGTCAAAGATGCGCTTATTAGAGGGACGGATCTGTATCCTGTCCTGCACAGTATCATCGAAAGAGTCACCAAAAACATTCTGCACAAAACCGACAATCCTCTCGCGGAAGCCTTCCCGACCCATGTCTCTGCATACAACGATCAGGAGCTAGAAAGAACTATACTAGAGGTCCAAACTCCAGACAGCCTAGGTTTGTTGTATTCGATCTCCAAATGCGTATTTGAGGAAGGCTTTGCAATCGTGTTTGCTCGAATCAACACGGAACGCGAAATTGCAGTCGATACCTTTTATCTGGAGCCGATCAATTCTAAACGGATTCCCGAAGCGGAAGAGCTCAATGCCCTGCAAGCGAAGGTCCTTGCGGTGATCCAAACCGAACGACAGTCCACGGATGAAGATGAAAACTCTCAAGAAGAATTGTAGTTCGCTTAGGAATCTAGCATTGGCCGGCAGCCTATTTTTCTCGGCAGTAATCGACGCCCGTCCGCCCAATGTAGTGGTCATCCTGACAGACGATCAAGGATGGGGTGATCTGAGCGTCAACGGGAATCGCAATTTGGATACGCCTAATATCGACCGGCTCGCAGCAGAGGGGATCACTCTCGAGAATTTCTACGTCTGCCAAGTTTGCGCGCCTACCAGAGCTGAATTCTTAACGGGCCGCTACTACCCTCGAACGGGCGTAAGTGGTGTCAGCACGGGTCAAGGACGTCTAAACTACGACGAGACCAGCATTGCCGATGTTTTTAAGGCATCCGGTTACGCAACGGGAGCCTTTGGGAAATGGCACAATGGCACCCAACCTCCCTACCATCCCAATGATCGCGGATTCGACGAGTACTACGGCTTCACTTCTGGACACTGGGGCCATTATTTCAGCCCACCGCTGGATCACAATGGTCGAAGGGTCAGAGGCAAGGGATACGTGGTTGACGACTTTACCGACAAAGCGATCGCGTTTATAGAGGAAAATAAAGAGTCCCCATTTTTCTGCTACATTCCTTACAACACACCCCACTCCCCCATGATGATCTCAGAGCGATTCTACGGAAAATTCCGAGACGCGGATCTTGAAATGCGAAACCGTGATCCGGAAAAAGAGGATCTTATGATGACACGTGCGGCCTTGGCCATGTGCGAGAATATTGACTGGAACGTAGGCCGTATC
>JAUHWE010000459.1 GCA_030424825.1 Verrucomicrobiia bacterium | reverse complement strand
GTTAGCCAAATATAACTATGAATACATATCCAAAAACATTCTCGCATATTGGGCTATCAGTCCCAAACCTTGAAAAGGCAGTAGCATTCTACGAAGAAGTCATGGGGTGGTATACGATCATGAAGCCCACTGTCGTTACAGAGGAGTCTGACACTGCGATTGGCAAGATGTGCATCGACGTCTTTGGTACAGGCTGGAAATCATTCAAAATTGCTCACGTATCGACCGGAGATAAAATCGGAATTGAGATGTTCGAATTTCGAAACAACCAAAAATCAAAAGAATTTGAGTATTGGAAAACAGGAACATTTCATTTTTGCATTCAAGACCCAGAAATTGAAGCGCTTGTAGAAAAGATAGTTGCTCATGGAGGAAAGCAGCGAATGCCGATCAGAGAGTATTATCCGAACGAGAAACCCTACAAGATGGTTTATGTCGAAGATCCGTTTGGAATCGTATTTGAGATATACACGCATAGCTACGAACTCACCTACTCTCAGGGAGCATACTGAAGCGGCTAACTAGGTGCCGAGTGCAAGCGCTCTTCGACTGAGCTTCAAGTCATTATGATCCTCTACGACACATTCGAACCGTTTAGAAAAGCTTACCTCGCGGAGTTTAGAAGGGCCCAGGGTTTGGAGCAGCACAAGGAATTGGTATACCAGTATACGGTAGATGCCATCGCTCTTGGTTTGACGGTAAACGAAATTGTAAGCACCATGTTTGGGGACGAAGACTCAATAGTGATGGATCCAATCGTGCAGAGTAAGTTTCCGTCGGCGACCATTGACTACTTTAAGACGCTAGATTATAGAAAAATTTATGCGGACGCAGGTGTTCCACTCGAAAGAGATTTTGCAGATGGTAAATACAAGTATAAGCATTCTTAGCACGCGTATTGACGCAATGGGCGCATACTTCATGCTGGCGTTGGGCGTATCTAAATGAAGCTTTTCCTACCGACATTATTCGCAGTAATCCTGACTTCCTGCTCCAGTATAGAAAATATAAATACTGATATATTAAATGCAGGAGTTGAAGGACACGGAATGCCGATTAGCCTTGTAAAGGACAAACTGGCCGAAACAGACCTTGTTGGTTCCTATCGTTTTGGTGACGGTTTTTGGAATTGGGAAATCCATCTAGAACAGGACAAAAGCTTCGGGCTGGTTTGGATCTCTGATACTCTAGTCGAAGGTGACGATGGGTCGGTTTCCCTAGAAACCGGGGTCGATGTTTCTGGTCAGTGGTCCTTACGGGGAAACGCTGTAGTTTTAAACTATGGGGAGCCGCTTGTTTTTCGAATGGTTCGCGTGGGAATGAAACTCTCGCTCGTCGAGCCTACCTTGAGATATGATTATCACAGAGTCTACGTTAAGACAAACGCACCACTAACCTTTAAGAACGAGCAATGAGCCAAACAAAAGGGCTTAGAACCATTCGTCACGGTCGATCCGCGCCTCCCGCTCTTCCTAGACTCAGGTGATAGTCGAATAACGAGGATTGACAAACTTCGACATTCGTTCAAGTTTCAGCTATGAACGTTTCACTCACACCGGAACTGGAAAAATGGGTTCAAAGCAAAGTCCAGTCGGGGCTTTACGGATCATCTTCCGAAGTCGTTAGGGATGCTCTACGTATTCTCCATCAGTTTGAAGAGGAGCGTCTTAGAAAGCTATCCTCGCTTAAGTCCGAGATTCAAATTGGATTGGAGCAACTTAGAGCCGGCAAGTCAAAAAAGATGGACGACTCATTCATCGCGAGCGTCAAGAAGCGAGGAAGAGAGCGCCTGAATGGCTAGGGAGCTTATCCTATCCGATGAGGCCGCGTCAGACCTTGACGACAACTCGGACTTCATCACCGCTGACAGTCCGACCAAAGCGGATCGCTTCATCGATCAGCTGTACCGAAAGTGTATCGACATTTCCGAACTCGACGGAATAGGGCGTTGTAGAGACGAACTCTCGGCTGGGCTTCTCAGCATACCCCACAAGAAATACATCATCTTCTTCGAGCGGGAAAAGTCGTCTGTGAACATCGTTCGAATCCTCCGAGGCTCACGTGATTTGGATCAAGCATTTGGAGAAGGATAATGCGCCAACAATTAAGGACTCGTTGCGGATCGCCGCGAGCGACGCCCCTACAAGAAGTTCGAATTATTGTGCGCTCTCTAAGAGAGTGTCTATAAAAGAATTCTTCGCGTGAATCGAACTGTAGGGCGGGGTCGCTGGCCCGCCGATGATTAGAAAGTCGCCTCAGCCACCGACTAGTCGGGGTCTTTGACGAGACGACCTACAAAATAAGAATATAATGATAGATGTGTGAATATGGGCTTGAATACAACTTATTGGAAACTCTCGAAGGAGAGATAATGAAAAATGGATAAGGTAGACTATCTAAAGGTATTTCGTGAGATCGTAGCTGAAATGGATGGGGCGGATGATTGTGGAGAGGTCGCCACCTACATTCCGGAGCTGGCTAATGTAGATCCTAATAAATTGGGCATGCACCTCACGACCGTTTCGAACGACAATTATTCGTTGGGTGATTCTGATGAAAAGTTTTCCATCCAGAGTATTGCGAAGGTGTGGTCCCTGACACTGGTCTTAAAGATCCTAGGAAAAGAAACGTGGAAGCGACTTGGGGTCGAGCCGTCCGGTAACGCGTTTAATTCGTTGGTTCAGCTGGAATACGAAAAAGGCATCCCGCGGAATCCGTTCATCAATGCCGGGGCGATCGTGATTTGCGATATGCTGGTCTCACTCCTGGAAGTTCCAAAAGTTGATTTGCTGAATTTCATTCGAAAATCGTCAGGCATCGAAAGTATCGACTATAGCCCGGGCATTGCGGAATCGGAAATACAGACCGGCCATAGGAACTACGCCCTGGCTAATCTGATGAAAGACTTTGGGAATATCCACAATGATATAGGAACCGTATTGGATTTGTACTTCAATTTGTGTTCGATCGAATTGACCTGCAAGGAATTGGCCCAAGCGTTTTTGTTTCTGGCCTCGAAAGGCGTAAATCCGTTTAACAACGAAACGGTCATCAGCCCGCGGCGCACGAAACGTATCAATTCAATCATGCTGATGTGCGGGTTTTACGACGAAGCTGGTGAATTCGCATTTAGAACCGGACTGCCGGGTAAGAGCGGTGTCGGTGGGGGGATCGTGGCTATTCACCCGGGGGAATTTTGTATCGCGGTTTTTAGCCCGAAACTCAATAAGCGCGGGAATTCGTACAAGGGAATGAAAGTGCTCGAAGGAGTTACGACCAAAACGAATTCGTCGATTTTTTGAGAATTTAAGAGAGAGTTCAATTGGTGAAAGCAGGTGGGCATTTATGGCAAAATGGGTCACAAACTTAATATACGCGGCATAGCGCGAGCGCTAGCCCTGCGGTTGCAGGGGATGTGGGTTCTGGGGCACTCGGATTGAGGCACCGCTTTTGTTTCAGCGAAGGAGTGGGACAACCCGCTCCCTTGTGGGGAGCCTAGTCGATGTCGATCAGCGTTGTGGGGTCGAGGACGAGGGCGATGGTGCCGTCGCCGAGTATGGAGCCACCGGATACGCCGGGGATTTTGTTCATCAGGCTGCCGAGGCTTTTGATGACGACCTCTTGTTTGCCCATTAATTCGTCCACCAGCAGGCCGCATTGGCGATTGCTTGTTTCGATGATCACGACGGTTGCTTTGGCCGGGTCGGTCTGGGCGTTTGGAATATTGAAATGACTGTGCAAGCGGAAGAGCGGGTATTCCTTTTCCCGAATGAACAGGACTTCCCGATTGTCCTCGGTCACCACGAGCGCATCCGGTTCAGGGCGAAGCGCCAGTTTGGCCGAAGAAGTGGGAAGGACATACCGGTCGGCTCCGACTTTGACGATGATTCCGTCGATGATCGCCATCGTAAGAGGCAGTCGGATCTTGAAAATGGATCCCTTCCCGAGCTCGGATTCGATTTCGATTTTCCCACGCAGTCGTTCAATGTTCTGCCGCACGACATCCATGCCGACTCCGCGACCGGAGAGGTCCGAAACTGCTTCCGCAGTAGAGAAGCCCGGGGCAAGGATGAGCTGAAATATTTCCTCTTGGGACAAGGACTCGCCTTCATCGACGATCCCGTTGGCGATGGCTTTTTTGAGAACGCGGTCGGGATCGATGCCGCGACCATCGTCGGACAGTTCGATGACGACGTGGCTGCCTTGCTGGTAGGCTTTGAGAGAAATGTTGCCGGTTTCGCTCTTGCCGGCCGCGAGGCGATCTTCGGTGGACTCGAGCCCGTGATCGATGGCGTTGCGAATCATGTGGACCAACGGATCCCCGATTTCCTCGACCACATTGCGGTCGAGCTCGGTTTCCTCGCCCGAAACTTCGAAGGTCGATTTCTTCCCGACTTGGGCGCAGGTATCCCGCACGATGCGGCTCATTTTTTGGAAGGTCGGTTTGATGGGCACCAATCGCAGGGCCATGGAGGTCTGCTGGAGGTCTTTGGTGATGCGACTCAGTTGAGCCAGGCTCTGATGGAGCGCGTGGGGATCAGGAGCTCCCTTTTTCGAACACTCCTTTATCTGGCTCTGAACGATGACTAGCTCGCCCACGGTATCCATGA
>JAUHWE010000458.1 GCA_030424825.1 Verrucomicrobiia bacterium | reverse complement strand
TTACACATGGCGCCTTCAAAATAGACAGCGCCCTGCAAATCCGGGCCAAACCGAGCATGATGAACCCGCAAGGCGGTGGCGCAACTCCGGGACACCACAACCTTGGAACCCATTCCTCTCCCAGCGACCCAAGTCTCCCTACTGCAACTCCCTCGATCGATTTCGACACAGAGACCGCCCAGAAAGCACTCCCTCCCTATTTCCAGCTACAGTCCGCGCTAGCCAATGACTCCTTGGAAGATGCTCAAACCGCTCTTCGAGAATTCATGCAGATAACTGTCCACGCCGGTCCTGCGGCTGATCTGGTTCACGACATGCTATCTGCCAGCTCCTTGGATGCTCTTAGGCGCCCGCACTTCGAAGTGTTGAGCAACGCCCTCGCCCAAGCTGTCGCCCGGGATCCCAGCGCTTTCGAAGGTCAGCTCTACCAGATGCATTGCCCCATGGTGTATCCCGATCGCGGAGCCGATTGGCTGCAATCCAGCGCCCAGCTCAGAAACCCCTACTTCGGCGCAACAATGCTCACCTGCGGAGAAGTAAAGAAGCGGTTCTAATTAACCAAAAAAGTCACAAATAATGAATACGGAAATCCAGCAACTCACTGACCTTATACGCGAAACCTCTTTTGCTCTCCATTGTTACCTCAAAAGCGGACTTTTAGAGAAAGTCTATGAAAACGGACTTGCTCATCGACTCAGAAAACTTGGCCTTCATATCAAACAGCAGCACCCTATTCCGGTTCACGATGAAAACGGTACGCTGCTCGAGGAATATTATGCTGATATACTAATCAACGATAATCTAATCGTTGAACTTAAAGCCGTCAAGACGCTGGCAGACGAACACACAGCGCAGGTTTTGGCCTACCTACGAGCCACTCATCTGAAGCACGGCATTCTTATCAATTTCGGCAATCCTAAACTGCAAATCAAGAAACTGGCTCTGTAGATAATGACAAAAAACGAGGGAAACTCACTCATTCGTCAATCTACGGAGGTTATAGATTTTGTGATTTTTGTGCCTTCTGTGGTTGAAAAGAATACCCAATGATTAACAAACTCATACGCTTTTGCTTGGAGAATAAGCTGGTTGTCGTCTTGTTTACGGCGGCCTTGATTCTGTGGGGCATCATAGTGGCTCCCTTCGACTGGAAGATCGAATCACTGCCGCGGGATCCTGTACCCGTGGACGCCATACCTGATATTGGCGAGAACCAGCAGATCGTATTCACCGAATGGATAGGCCGATCCCCTCAAGACATCGAGGATCAAATCACCTACCCGCTAACGACTGCCCTGCTAGGGCTTCCTCAAGTCAAGACGATACGCAGCTACTCGATGTTCGGTTTCTCCTCGATCTATATCATATTCAAGGAGGAAGCGGAATTCTACTGGTCCCGCAGTCGTATTTTGGAGAAACTCAACAGTCTTCCCACCGGACTGCTTCCTGCGGAGGCCTCGCCGAAACTGGGACCAGATGCCACCGGCTTGGGTCAAGTATTCTGGTATACGCTGGAAGGATACACCAAAGAGGGGAAGCCTTCTGGGGGCTGGGACCTGGATGAACTGCGTTCGACTCAGGACTGGTACGTTCGCTACGCCCTGCAAGGCGTGGAAGGAGTGGCAGAAGTCGCTTCGATTGGCGGCTTCGTCAAGGAATACCAAGTCGATGTCGACCCGGATGCCCTACGGGCCTACGGCATCTCGTTGCTTGAAGTATTCGACGCCGTCCGGGGCAGCAACATCGACGTGGGGGCACGGACGATCGAGATCAATGCCGTCGAATACGTGATTCGCGGATTGGGCTTTATCGAGAACCTCGAAGACCTGCGCAACACGGTCATCACCCAACGCGGCAACATTCCCATCACGCTCGATCAGATCGCGGAGATCGAGTTCGGCCCGGCCCAGCGGCGCGGGGCGCTAGACAAAGCGGGAGCCGAAGCGGTCGGAGGCGTCGTAGTGGCTCGATACGGCGACAACCCGCTTGCCGTGATTCAGCGGGTCAAAGAGAAGATCGCGGAAATCTCGGCCGGAATGCCGCGAAAGACCTTGTCCGACGGCACCGAAAGCCATGTCCAGATTGTTCCCTTCTACGACCGGACGGGATTGATCTACGAAACGCTCGGCACTCTCGAGGAAGCGGTATCCTTAGAAATTCTAGTCACTATAATCGTCGTCGTCGTAATGGTGATGCATTTACGCAGCGCTCTGATCATTTCAGGCGTCCTACCCTTGGCGGTGCTCTTCTCTTTCATTGGAATGAAGACGCTTGGCGTTGACGCCAATGTGGTTGCTCTTTCAGGAATCGCGATCGCGATCGGCACCATTGTCGACATGGGCATCGTAATGATTGAAAACATACTGAAGCATCTCGACAGTGCAGACGAGAATGAAAGCCGCCTCGAGGTCGTCTACCTGGCATCCACCGAGGTAGCGGGAGCAATCGTTACCGCGGTATCCACCACGATCATCAGTTTCCTCCCTGTCTTTACCATGGAGGCCGCAGAGGGGAAACTGTTCCGGCCCCTCGCCTTTACCAAAACCTTCGCCCTCTTTGGCTCCATCATCCTCGCAATCACCGTCATCCCCCCACTGGCCCATTGGCTTATCGCCGGCAAATACCGCTCTGAATGGGCCCGACGGGGAATGTGGGTGTCCATCACGCTTTTCGGACTGGTCGCCCCGCTCGCATGGGAACCCTTTCCCTTTCTTGCCGGATGCCTGATAGTCGGCGTCGGCCTGTACAATTTATTCAGCCAGCGGATACCCGAAACCATTCGGCAGCGAGCGACCTACGGGTTCAATTTCATCGTGGCAATCGTAGTGTCACTCATTTTGGCCAAAGAGTGGCAGCCCTTCGGATCCGACGCCTCGTTCCAAAACGCGCTTTTCGTATTCCTCACCATCGGCGGATTTCTGCTCTTCATGCTCGCCTTCGTTTGGCTGTATCCGAAATTGCTGCCGATAGCCCTGAGGGCGAAGGCGGCTTTTCTCGGGCTAAGCGCTTTGGTAGCGCTCTTCGGGTTCACCGCATGGCTGGGGTTGAATACGGTATTCGGCTGGCTGCCGGATTTCGCTACCCAGTCGCGGCCCTTCCTAGCCGCCGCCCACAAGATGCCGGGGTTTGGAAAAGAGTTCATGCCTAATCTGGATGAAGGGTCGTACTTGTTTATGCCTAGCACTATGCCGCACGCATCGATTGGCGAGGCCATGGACGTAATGAGAAAGCAGGACATGGCGATCAATGCCATTCCCGAAGTCGAGCTCGCGGTGGGAAAGCTAGGACGGGCGGAAAGCCCGCTCGACCCGGCTCCTATTTCGATGATCGAAACCATCGTAACCTATAAATCTGAATACATTGTCGATAACAAGGGGCACCCCGTGGCCTTCGCCTATGACTCAAAAAAAGACGCGTTTCTCAGAGACGGAACGGGAGAGCTAATACCGGACAAAGAGGGACGACCGTATCGACAATGGCGGGATGAGATTCGTCGTCCCGACGACATTTGGGATGAGATCGTAAAGGTGGCCTCTATTCCCGGCACAACCTCGGCTCCCAAGCTCCAGCCAATCGCTACTCGAATCGTCATGCTGCAAAGCGGTATGCGAGCCCCAATGGGACTGAAAGTCTACGGGCCCGATTTGGAATCGATTGAGAAAGTCGCTTTTGAGATCGAGGCCTTGCTCAAACAAGTGCCTTCGATCAAAGCCGACGCCGTTCTGGCCGACCGAATCGTGGGCAAGCCCTACCTTGAAATCGACATCGATCGGGAAGCCATCGCCCGGTACGGCCTTAAGATCCGCACCGTGCAGGACGTAATCGAGGTCGCGATCGGAGGGAAGCCCATCACTCAGACGGTGGAGGGGCGGGAACGCTATCCGGTACGGGTACGCTACCAGCGCGAGCTTCGCGACAACATCGAGTCTATCGAGAATGTGCTCATCGCCGCCCCTGACGGTACGCAAATTCCGCTCAAGGAAATTGCCTCCATAAATTAC
Organism: Verrucomicrobiia bacterium; assembly: GCA_030424825.1. GTDB lineage: Bacteria > Verrucomicrobiota > Verrucomicrobiia > Opitutales > Opitutaceae > Pelagisphaera. The sequence continues at coordinate 616 of JAUHWE010000458.1, read as the reverse complement.
CTACGCGGACCACAGGCGATTAAGAGCGAAAACACCTTTCTCGTGGGCTATGTGATATTTGATAAGCAGGACAACTGGGCGGAAGTCGAAGTCGTGGAGCAAGCACAAGCGTTTCTCGAGGAAAAAATCGACAAAAGGGAACTCGTCCTACCTGCCGGCGTCAGCTATCGATTCACGGGAAGTTACGAGAACCAGGTACGGGCCGAAAGGCGGCTGAGCATCGTTCTGCCAATCGCCCTGTTCTCAATATTCCTTATCCTGTATTTCCACTTTAAGAAAGTCCACGTCACGCTGCTCGTCTTCACTGGGATCGCCTTTGCCTGGTCGGGCGGCTTCACCCTTATCTGGCTCTACGGCCAAGACTGGTTTCTGAACATCGAAATTCTAGGCGGCAATCTGCGCGGACTATTCCAAATAGAAACGATCAATCTGTCAGTGGCCGTCTGGGTGGGATTCCTCGCCCTTTTTGGAATTGCTACCGACGATGGAGTGCTGATGGGCACTTACCTAGAGCAGCGATTCAAGGAGAGTCCCCCAGAATCTCGCGAACAGATTCGCCAGCGTGTCGTAGAAGCTGCCAGCAAACGCGTACGTCCCGCCATGATGACGACCGCCA
>JAUHWE010000457.1 GCA_030424825.1 Verrucomicrobiia bacterium | reverse complement strand
GGATTCGGTGGAGGCGTGGTCGCATATGGTCAGGCATCAGTCGGGTATTCGATTATCGCGGACAACAAAGCCCATAGCTCCGCTCCCGATTTCTATTCTCTTTATGATCCCTACGTCTATGGACCGAGCCTTATCACGAATGTCAATAGTACCGGTCTCAGTGCAGGTGCGAATTTGATTGTAGCTAATCCCTTGCTAGGGCAGTTGGCAGACAATGGAGGCTTTGCGCCGACGCTATTGCCGCACCCAGATTCTCCGGTCATCGACGCGATAGACGTGGCGTTGTACAACGCTCACGATGATACCGTTGGTGTCTCTGATCAACGCGATCGTCCCATTGTAGGTCTACCCGATATCGGCGCGGCGGAGTTTCAGGGAATGGGCGATTTTTCCAATATTTGGACCCAAGATTTCGACGGGGATGGAAAGCCGTTTGGCTTGGAGATTTCCTTCGGAAGGGAAGGCGCGGAGGAATCGGAAATCCTAGATTTTAGTTTTTCGGACGAGGGTTACTCCCGTGTTCAATTTTATACAAAATCGAATTCCTATCCTTTCACAACCTGGTCGCTTCTAAAGTCTTTAGATTTGGAAAACTGGGAAGAGTTGGTCCGATATGACAATTCCGGACAGAGTTTCGAGAAAATCGCTGAGGGCGTAGTTGTTGGAGAGGGACTAAATGCGTTGTGGATTGTCACAGATAAAAACTCGGTTGGACTATCCGAGCAGTTTTTCAAGCTCGTCGTCAATTACACACCCTAGCCCGAACGATTCACGATCTTTCAACTGCCCTCCACAAATCTAGTCGCCCAGCGAGTTTGACTCGTTTCTCGACTGAAGCTGCTACTTCTCCAATATTTTGACCAGTTCGTGCAGGTCGGCTACGATATAGTCGGGTTTGATGGCCAGCGGGTAGAGCGTCTTGCCGGGGCGAGCGATAAAGGTCGCTTGCATGCCGATGGCTTTCGCTCCCGCGATATCCCAGCCGTGGGCGACTACGAGCATGGCCTCTTCGGGTTTTACCCCCATTTGATCGAGGGCCCATCGATAGGTTCTTAGGTCGGGCTTGTAGAGTTTTATGTCTTCCACGCTTAATCGGCGTTCGAAAAACTCCATCAAACCAGCGTTTTCAAACTGTGTTTGCACGCCGCGATTGGAAGAGTTCGTCAGACTTGCGAGGGTGATTCCTGTCCCTTTGAGTTGAGAGAGACCGTCCTTGACATCTGGATGCGGTGGGAGGCTGCGCAGCGGGGTGACGATGGCCGTGCGGGCTTCCTCTTCCGAAAGTTCGATTCCTTTGCTTTCCGCCACCATCAATAGGGCCGAAACACCAATCTCGCCGAAGGTGTGAAAACATTCGGTCACGGAATCAACGAGGGAGTGATGCAGCATCATCGAGAACCAGAGCCCCAGCAGGTCGTCTCGTCCATCCAGAGCCTCTGCCACGGATGAGCGCAGGTCTTCGAGATCCAGCAGCGTTTCGTTGACGTCGAAGAAGATGACTTTCGGCGTCGGTAGCTCTGTGTTGTGTTGCGCATTCGCAACTGTCAGTGGCAAAGCGATGAAGGCGAGGATCCCTCCAAGTGTAATAATCAGTTTTCTCATAATATCCATCCCGGTCTGATAGGTCTAGTGAAACGAATCTAACGACGGACTGCCCTGTTCCGATTTCACTAAGAGAGTGTCCAATAACTCGTATTTCTTTAATTGATTGAAACGGTAGCGTGGGTCGCTGACCCGCCAATTGAGACGAATGTCGCCTCATCCACCGACTTGTCGGGGTCTTTGACGAGACGACCTACAATAGAATAATCCAATGAATATCGGGCTGAATACCACTTATGGGACACTCTCTCAGTTGGCTGTGAAGCCCAGGCTTACCGCATTTTCGCAAACGGTGCGTGGTTCGCGCGTTCTACGCGTTAAAGCTGGTGGTGTTAGGCCGCAACCTGCTTGCGCAAGAGAGGCAGAGCCACGTTGCGATATTTCAAGAGATTTGCCGCAGCAATCGAGATCACTGCGATCGCTATGTAAACGAGCATCCACTTTATTTCGGTTCTTAGGAAGAACTCCGAGAGGAGCGCGCCGATCATGGCTCCGATTGCATATACGTTATTGAATGCAAAAAGAACGGTCGTTTTGCGTTGTTCTACTTTGTTAAGAAGCAGGAGCAGGAAATTGGTGAAAAATGAAATAGCTGCGTATCCAATTATAAACCCTGTCCCAATTCGGAAGAAGGTCGGATCAATGCCCAGAGGCTTTGCCATGTCATTAAAAGCGGCTACGGATATGGGCCATGCTGCAAATTTGGAAACGGTGAAGCGAGTGAGGATGAGCCCCGCAAGTAGATTAAAGATCGCCAGTGCTATTTTCATTTTTGATAGGTTTCGTGGCATACGTTTACCGGCGGCTTCCGAGTGCGGTAATTTTTTAAAACTTCAATTGAAGGGGCAGTTGGAAGGAATTACTAGTGCATTTCTGAGAAGCAATCTGGCTTGTATTACCTAGTTTCGCTTTCTGAAAAACAATCTGGATCGTAGGAAAGATTCCGGCTTGACCCTCGAGAGCAGGTGACAGCGGCAGCAACTATTAGCCTGTCCCTAATGAATTTCCCTTATCTCCATACGCGGCATGGCACAAGTACCAGATCTACGAGACGTATACTCTACAGCATCATAGCTCTTAGTTTTCGACATTTGTAGGGCGGGGTCGCTGACCCGCCGCTAGGCTACGGTTGCCGGGTCAGCGGCCAGGCCTGCAATTTTAAGGTTTATGACGGTTTTGAGTATAAGTTAGAAATCCGGATTACTGGTCACTCTCTTAGAGGGCGTCTAATAAGTCGTATTTCTTTAATTGATTGAAACTGTAGGGCAGGGTCGCCGACCCGCCAATTGAGACGAATGTCGCCTCATCGAGACGACCTACAATAGAAAAATCCAATGAATATGGGGCTGAATACCATTTATTGGTCACTCACTTAGGGATGCCACGCAGGTCTCACACCTTGACGCGGCAGACCGACTCGAGTTGACGGGAGAGGAGGTCGACCGTTTCTGGATCAAGTGGATGGGAGTTGCTTGCTTTGATTACTTTGCATAGGCTCTTGTGACTGACAACTTTCGTACGCGTGCCTGGTTTGGTGCATTCTACCCACCAGCCGGGAATCACTAATATGGGGACAGTCGACAGAGTCTTTCCGGTTCGTTCGTGTATCCAACTTTCAAGCCATTCTCTCTGCCGCTTCGTTTGTTGTAGCTCGGATTTCGAATCTCCCCAGGGCCATATCAATTTACTCCCATCGTATTTCACCTCATGCTCCTTGTATCCCTCTCTCGTCTTCCCTTTTCTTCGAGTCTTTGTTTCGATCAAAGCGACGCCATTCGGCCCCACTACAACATGGTCGAGGTTGAATGCCTTGCCATTGTTTGACGCAGGGATATCGTGATACACTCTCCAGCCTTCTCGTTCCAGCGGTCTCAATGTGTCCGCGACGACTCGTTCCCCATTGAGGCCGAGCTCGCAGTTCGCGATATCCTGGAATTCCTTGAGTAGTCCCAAGAAAGAGAATCCCAATCCAGCCAGTAAGGCGATGATGATTGAAGGCACCCAAATGGCTATTGGAGCCGTCGGATAGAGAAAATAAAAAAAGGCGAACGTAATGAGCGCGACCGCCAGTGGCACGATCAGACAAAGGATAAACACAAAGTCCGTTCGGTCATTTAGGTCCGCAATCCGCTTGCTTAAAGATTCACCTGGGCTCCGGTTGTACACGAATTCCAATGGCGGGCGTTGCTTTCGGAATCGTTTGCGGAAATAGAGGACAATCGCAAATCCTCCGAAGAAGAGGATGAGGTAGCCAATGGCTATTAAGGATAGTTTTAGTGTCACAAGAGTGGGTTGTGGAATACTGTGTTGGGAGCGAAAGGATAGACCTACGGTTAGCGGGCTCCTTGGTGCTTTCTTAAAACCTTACCTGCGTGTTGGTTGAAAAGCGGATATTGGGAACGGTTCCTTCTTTTTCGTAGTTCTCGACTGCCGCTTTCCAGTTTTGAGGAGTGTCCGATATCGATCGAGTCGTGCTCTCGCGAGCGATGCCAAGGTCGTATCCTGTGATAATGCCCAACGAGATTATGTCTGATTCGGGTAGTAGTGATTCATCTTCGAGAGCTATTCCCATTACTATCATTGCGTATTCATTGTTCGAATCAATTTGATAAGGCGGCATCGCTATTACCTGAAGGACTGTGACGGCGCTTTTCTCGCCATCACGGAGTCTGTAGGTTTTGTTTAAGTGTACGCCTGACTGGCGAATTTCGTCCTGCTGGTTTAGCTTTTCGTAGAGTGCCATGACCTTCGTCATATCAAAATTGTTCTGAGCCCAACTTGATATGAAAATGCCCCCTGCGATGGCTGCGACAGCGACTGTTCCTAGGATCGCGAAATGTCCTCGCCAGAGGTGGATCTTGTCGACCTGTACTTTTCCCTGCTCAACTTTTACAACGGAGGTACCGCAAATGAAGTCGTGCAGAGATCGTCGTGTTTTCCTATTGAAAATGAGAAAATAGCCGATCGTCCCTCCAATTCCGAAAATCGCAATTCCCAGGATTATCGATGTGACGACTGCGTT
>JAUHWE010000456.1 GCA_030424825.1 Verrucomicrobiia bacterium | reverse complement strand
AGTGCCACATCCCCAGAAAAGCGCCCGAGACCAACCCCTGTCAACCGATTTAGTGTTCATGAACACTATTAATTCAGCAGTACCAAATCAAGCTCTCCGAAATCTCGGAAACCCTTGTCTAGGGTAACGAAGGAGTGTCCACCTGCTAAGGCGAATCCAGCGAGATAGGCATCCGTCACACGCTTCGTCGCCTTGCCAAAAGCCATGCTAAATTTGAGCCAACTTGCCTGTAAACCACTCGGCTCATCGACAAAGTACACACTAGGAGCTTGAAGAAATCGCCCGTAGAACGCCCATGCCTCCCGCATTGTCAACGCGTTCCCTTGCATCACCACATCCGAGGTGATTAGCCGAATCAAACCCAACTGAGCTACCCGGCAGACCAGCAAGTTTGAGCCTCGAGGAAGCAGATCGAACCAATGAGAAACCTTGCGGTGCGACTTGTGCTGGGTATCAGCCAAAGCCAGCAGCACATTAACGTCAGCGAGAGCGTCCATACCGCTTCGCATCCTCAGCCATCAGCAGGGATTCAATTTCCTCATTGCTCAAGTCGTAAGTCCTTCTCCCTTTTTTAGGAAGCTTCGGTAAACGAGAGGCATCCGGTTTTTCCGCCGCTTCGCTCAGAACCTTTCTCAGTCCCTGCATAACCAACTCCCTAAAAGTCGATCCTCTATCTGCCGCAGCCATTTTAGCCGAGCGGAACAATTCATCCGGCAATTCAATTGTCGTGCGCATAATACATATATATGCGCGCATAAATGCGCTTGTCAATCTTGAGGCTAAGACTCCTTACTTATCATTAGGCTTGTCCGGCAGGAACTGCCTCAACTAAATTCCAGCTTTCGTAGCCTAGTTCATTCAAAACACAGCTGCACCGACCCATGAGCAATTGGCAGACCCAACTTAGGCAGAAATCGTATAGCCGGTCCTTTATCTGGAGGTCGGCTATCGCCATTCTTCTGTGCGGACTCGTCGCTGGTGCTGCCGTGGACTTCCTCACGGACTCGAAAGCGAACCAACTGGGCCAGCGTCTTGCGATCGAGTACTCGAATCCAGATTTCCCCTACTCGATCAATCCACTCGGCGGAAGTGCCCTCTCCCCCAGCGCATTGATTGCCCAATTAGACAGCGAAGGCATCACGATCGAAGAGTTTCTTGTTATCGGCCCCTACCTCTTTCCCTACTATCAAGATGAATTCGCCAACCGCATAGACGAATTGCTTGGAAGACATTTCGGAGAAGAGCTCGCTCTGATGCTGGGCGACTACCTCGCCTCTCTGATTGACCCTGAAGATCCACGACGAAAAGACCTGGATTCGAAAGCTTCTCAGGAGCCTCCTCCGCGTTACGCGAATCGCCTCCTCGGTGAGATCGAAGCACGGAATGGCTACTACCACAAAGCCTACCCCTACTTCAAACGGGAAGGTCAATTCCCCGATGCTGACCGCTCCCGCGAACGAGCGGTCAACATGCTGGTCCGCAATGACAAGTTTGACGTGCTGCAATCGCTGCTCGACGACCCAGCCTACCAAGAGTTCATAACCTCACGCGTCCGGCTCGATATTGCTACCCACCAGAGGGACTGGCTGGAAGTCGCGAAGCTGCTCCCGTTTGAACGAATCTCAAATTTTGACGTTCGCATGGCAATCCTGGCAGGAATCACGGCGCTCGTATGGGTGGTTTTGCTCTTTCGCCTCGGTCAGATTAGCCCTTGGCTAAGCCGTACCAGCGCCCTTTGCATACTGGCTCTTATCGCTGGGGCGGCAAGCACGATCCCGACCCTTTTCCTCGTAATCATTGAGAATACCTATGTTGGGTATCAGCCAGATGGAGACCTCGTGCGGATGCTAGCCTTCTTCATCGGAGGAGTCGGATTAAGGGAAGAATTTTGCAAGCTGCTCTTCTTTCTTCCATTCGCAATCTACTTCGCCAAACGAGGCGAAGAGCGCGATGCATTTATCGTCGCGAGCTTTGTCGGGCTCGGTTTCGCGGCAGAAGAGAATATTGGATACTTCTCACAATCCCTGGCGCTCGCCGCTCCCGGTAGATTTCTAACGGCTAATTTCTTCCACATTGCCTTGACCGGGATCGGAGGCCTCTACCTGTGCCGGGCTTTGCGCCGATCCAGTTTCAATGACTTTTTCTACGTCTTTGGCATCATGATCGTCGTACATGGGCTCTACAACACACTACTCTCCTTACCTCAGTCAGAGGTTGGCCCCTTCTTTGCGATGACCGTTTTCATTCTTCTTTCGATGCATTATTTCCGGGAGCTCTATTCAATGAGCGTGCAGACGGTTCCGACCTACAGCCTGAGCTTTCTTTTCGTTTCCGGCCTGTGCCTAATCCTATCCAGTCTCATCATTTTTCAAGCCTCTCAACTGGGTCTATCCCTAGGGCTCTCTTTGATCGCTCCGGAAGTCATTGGCAGTGCCCTCATCGTTTTTATGTTCTTTCGTGAATTCAATGAGGCCTTAGGGGCTTGAGGCGAACAATCGCCGAAGGACCGCTTTCTTTCTCAAGCAAGAGGCGGAAACCAATCAGGCCTAGGTGGTAAGGATCCCTACAAGGGTCTGAATCGATTGTAAATCATACCCCAGAAAACAACATTTGGCCATTTTCTGTACCCCTACCCCTTATTTCGCGTGTAATAGTCGATGAAGAATAGCGCCTGATCCTATTATGAATCGTTCACCGTCAGTATTTCTGGTCTGTATGGCTTCGGCCCTTTTCAGCCTGATTTTGGATGCCGCCCCTGTCGTTGATCTAGATGGGGATGGATTCAGCGACATCTGGGAAGTGGCCTTTGATGCCCAGAACTTAGTACCCCAAGGTGATGAAGATGGCGACGGTTCAACCAATCTGCAAGAATGCGAAAATGGAACAGACCCCTTCGACGCGGATTCCCTGTTCACATTCGAAGGTATTGAACCCGAGGAAAACGGAATTGCCTTCAACCAGGCCATTCAGCAAGGAACAACTTTTAGTACTGAATTTCCGGATACTCGCCTTTGAGGAGAATTGCAAATAATGGCTCGCAGTATCGCCGCGCAAGGATCGCTCAACCAGCAACGACAGACCTTTATGGTAAATAACGGGGGATGGGACACTCATGACAACCATATTGAAGATCACGCGGAATTGCTATTAGAAATGAGCGGAGCAATCGGAGCATTCTGGAACGCCATGACAGAACTTGGGCTTCAAGATCAGGTAACCCTTTTTACCGCTTCTGATTTCGGACGTACTCTCACAAGCAACGGAGATGGCACCGATCATGGATGGGGAGGCAATCACCTCGTCTTAGGGGGAGGCCTCAATGGAGGACGCATCTATGGTGACTATCCGGAAGACCTGTCTATCGACAATGATTTGGATACAGGAAGGGGACGTTTCGTTCCCACCCTCTCGGTCGATGAATACTTTGCCGAGCTCGCCCTTTGGTTCGGTGCCCAACGTTCCGACCTGCCTCTAATGCTGCCAAATTTGGATCGTTTCTACGATTCTAGTTCCAGCAACCCGCCAATTGGGTTATGGTCTTAACTCCTTTCCCTAAAATGAGCAAACACCGAGTATTCTGGACCGCCTTCATCGTTGTCGCGATCGTGATGTTTATCGCCCTCTTTCCGAACGAAAGAACACCGGTACCTCCAGTCTCGATTCCGAAACCAGCTTCGGATCCCATTTCGAAAGAACCCGAACAGAAACCGGACCCAATCGCTTTCGATCTCCCAGAACTCATTGATTCCATACACGATCCCAAATTGCTGCTGAACTACGGGTCGAAAAAAACATCGATCAAAGACGACCTCAAGTTGGTGAATAACGTTCTTCAGCGCTTCTGGCTCCTTTTCAAAGACCCCGACATCCTTCAGGTTGGTTCGAACGAGGAAATCATACGATCCCTGACTGGAAACAATCCTGAAGGTATACGGTTTATCTCACCAGAGAACGAGTTCATCGATGAAAAAGGTCGACTGAACGACCGATGGGGGACGCCGCTCTTCTTCCATCCCGAATCGCTTACTCGAATCGAGATTCGTTCCGCCGGACCCGACCAAACGCTTTTCACGGCTGACGATGCCGTATTCGGTTCCGCGTCAAAGATCCCCATGCATTGACGCCATCAAGTGGCGTCATGACTGGGGAATATTCCCCAGCCCACGACACAACCGTCCGCTCAAATTGGGAAATTCTTCCCGAAATGGCTCCTCGTCCAGATCGAATCCATACCTCACGAGAATGCACCTTCTTGAATAGAAGAGACTTAGCTCATAATTACCGCATTTGGTACGGCTAATGCTAAACCAATCATGCAATCGACTTCTCCCGTCTACCTAACCCCACAATTAGAGAAGAAATGCTATGTGTGTTGTGTCGTTCTTAAAATATCCCTGCAGAAACAGGTTTACGCATTTACTGGGTATCCTTGCTTTCGCACTACTTGCAAACCACTCGCACGGTGAGTCCCTCGAAGCCATCAGCGAGGAGTTAAAGATCGCTCCGATCCTGCCTTACCCAGGACCCGTACTTAGTGCGACAAACATCCGGGAGGAAGTTTCCCATCACGATGTGAAGCTTTTCTTTCCTTGGTGGCTTAATATCGACGAGCAATCAATCGGCGATGGGGACATCATCGCGTCA
>JAUHWE010000455.1 GCA_030424825.1 Verrucomicrobiia bacterium | reverse complement strand
TTCTCCCGACAACTTGGCCCAGGATTCTCTTGGAAACATCTACATCATCGAGGATGCTCCAAACGGGTCCAGCACGGGGGGCGACATCTGGTTTGCTCGCGACACGGACAACGATGGAGTAGCCGAATCGGTCGATCACTTCATGAGCGTTCGCGCGGATGGCTGTGAAGCGACGGGTATGATTTTCAATCCCGTCAAGCCCGCTGAGTTCGTGGTCGCCGTTCAGCATCCTGACAGCACCAACCTCTCGCAAGTGCCGAACGGCCTTGGCGATGCGGTTTGGCAGTTCGATCTGTCCTTCATCGAGAACCAGGAGTTCGTTGCCGCCCTCAACAAGGGCAAAAAACACAAGATGGTCTTGCCTGCGAACGGTTACCGGGAAGAGGACCGCAATCGTTGATTGGAGGGGACCTTACCGGCGGCACCATCTGAAGCCGGTTTTTTAGTTGGTTTCAATTAGCTAGACGGGCGGATCTTCGGATCCGCCCGTTTTTGTTTTTGGGAAAGCCGTAATGCGTCGCCCATAAGAAAAGGGGTGACCTTGAGGGACAAATCCCTTAACCGGTTCCCATGTTTCGTTTTAAAGCCGTCCCCGTTCTCCTTCTTGGCCTGTCTTTCATCTTCAACGCCCGCGACGCCGCGGCGAAACCCGTCCGGCCCGCTGGGGAAAAGCCCAATGTGGTCCTCATCATGGCCGACGATGTGAGTTGGGAGGCCTTTGGCTGTTATGGGGCAGAGGACTATCTGACGCCGAGGATCGACGACCTTGCCGCCAATGGCCTCCGCTTCAAGAACTGCTTCTCGACCCCCATTTGCACGCCTTCCCGAGTGAAGCTGATGACGGGTCAGTACAATTTCCGCAACTACACGCACTTCGGATACCTCAATCCCAACGATAAGACTTTCGGGCATCTGATGCAGGAAAACGGTTACCGGACAGCGATTGTGGGCAAGTGGCAGCTGAACGGGTTGTACAACGAGCTTCCGGGGCACGACGACAACACCCGTCCGGTCAAAGCCGGGTTTGACGAGTACTTTCTCTGGCAGCTGACAACCGGGAAGTCCGGCGGTCGAGGGGGCGAGCGATTCTGGAATCCACCCATCGAGACCAATGGACACTTCATTACCAAAGAAGAGAACGCGGGCGCCTATGGGCCGGATCAGATGAGCGACTACCTTTGCGACTTCATGGAGCGAAACCGGGACGTCCCGTTCTTCGCCTATTACCCCATGGTATTGGTGCACGACCCTTTTGTGCCGACACCGGACACCATTGGCGACGCTCCTCGGGTTACCGCGAACAAGTGGGACAAGTCCCGCAACAAGGAGCACTTTGTATCCATGGTGAACTACATGGACAAACTCATCGGTAGAATTGTGGATAAAACAGAGTTGCTGGGAATCGCTGAAAATACGATTATACTCTTTACCGCTGACAACGGAACCGGTGTGGGTATCACATCGAGCTGGAATGGCATGGAAATTAAAGGAGGGAAGGGTGGCCCAACCGACATGGGAACTCACGTGCCATTCGTTGCCTATTGGAAAGGACAAACCCCCAGAGGTAAGGCGCTCAATGACTTGGTGGACTTCACTGATTTTTACGCCACTTTGGCTGAGGCGGCAGGTGCTACAAGAGGGGATGGTGACCCCATCGATGGGCGAAGTTTCTTTCCGCAGTTAAAAGGGGAGAAAGGGAATCCGCGTGACTGGGTCTTTACCCACTACCAGCCTTATTGGAATAAGGTGCCCGCCCAGTTTGCCCGAACCGAACGGTTTAAGCTTTACCGTGACGGGCGCTTCTATGAAGTGCCGAAGGATTTGGTAGAAGCCAACGACCTGGCCATTGGCGAAGCGGGCGAACGGGCGGAGCGAATTCGCAAACAACTACAAGCGTTCTTGGATACAACTCCCCCTGCTCCCACGGTTAAAGGAGACCGTGATTCAGAGCATCGTCCCATATATCCCGACTGGCGAAACCTGGTGGACCCGAATGATTAACATTCAGCACCTGAATTTGCCTGTTAGGCAGTGAACTGAAACAAACGCTAATTACTAACCGCCAGTAGCACCCCCCAGCAATACAATGAAAATCTTTCCCATTCTCGCAAGTCTCATTCTCGGTACGTCGGCAATCGCTGAAGTGCACAGGCCCAATATTATTGTCATCTATACGGATGACCAAGGGTTCGGTGATGTCAGTTATTTGAATCCAGACGCAAAATTCCAGACGCCCAATCTGGATCGACTAGCGAAGGAGGGAGTCTCCTTCACTAATGGCCATTCGTCTGATACGGTTTGCACTCCCTCACGCTACGGTCTTTTAACCGGTCGCTACAGTTGGCGAACGCGGCTAAAGACAGGAGTCCAAGGAGCGGATACTCCTGCATTAATTCCAAACGATCGCATGACTCTCGCGTCCTTGCTGAAGGATAACGGCTACCAGACTGCCATGGTGGGTAAATGGCACCTGGGAATGGACATTCCCGGGAAATTGGGCGACCGGGATTTTAGCCAGCCAATTAAAGATATGCCTTTGGATGTGGGGTTCGAGTATTTCTATGGAATACCTGCTTCCTTAAACTATGGATATCTCGCTTGGATTGAAGGACGGTACACTAAAGTGCCACCGACGCAATATACCGCCAAGAAGCCGAATGATCGTCACATGGATTACCGCATCATGCCGCCATACTTCGATACCGCCAAAGAGGCGAAAGCCTTGCACGGTGCGGCTGCGATCGAAGTTGCTCCTGATTTCGTGGATACGGAGTGCTTGCAGCGGTTTGTCGATAAGTCCATCGAATGGATTTCGGGAAAGGCGGAAGCGGCCAAAGCGGGGAAGCCCTTCTTCTTGTATTTGCCCTTTACTTCACCGCACTATCCTGTGGCGCCTCGCCCGGAGTTTTGGGGACAAGGCGAAGCAGGTGGGTATGGAGAATTCATGGTGGAGACCGATCACCACGTAGGGCGCGTTCTAGACTATCTCGAGAGATCTGGGTTGGACGAAAATACGATGATCTTTTTCAGCAGCGACAATGGCCCGGAGCGGTCGTGGGTTGAAAGAATTGAAACGTTCGACCACGACAGTAGTGGAATCTACAAAGAAGGAAAGCGTTCGATTTACGAAGGAGGCCATCGCGTGCCCTTTATCGTGCGCTGGCCGGAAGGGATCAGGGAACCTGGAAGATCGTGGGGTGGATTGGTCGGCCAGATCGATCTTTTGTCCACCGTTGCGGAAATGATCGGTGCGAAGATTCCGAGTGACGCGGGCGAAGATAGCCAGAGTTTCTATTCGGTGTTGCGAAACCCCAAGTCCTCTCACAAGAGACTGCCTCTACTCAATCACGCTATCGGTGGGCGTCTTTCCATTACAGAAGGACGTTGGAAACTGATCATGCCCCACGAGAATTTGGATTACGAACTCTACGATCTCGAGAGTGATCCCGGCGAGGACTTGAATGTGTTCGATGGGAATCCAGAAATTGCTAGAAAGCTGGAAAAGAAGATCACGCAGATTGTCTGTCGTGGCCGAACAACTAAGGGCCGTCCCCAGCCTAATGATACGGGATATTGGAGTGACCTCGCCTGGCTGACAGAGAAAGAGTATGAAAAGATCGCTGTCAGGTAACCATTGTCTCCTGGCAGATTTAGTCGCCGCTTTATGATTATGGGTCAGTCGTAGAGCGAATTTTATGGCGCTAGGGTGATTTAATTGAAGTTCGGTCTCTGCATCATTCTGTGTTTTTGTACATTTCAGCCGGCTCCGCTTTACCGAATTGTTCAGCGTAGAGTATAAATTAGAAAATTCACTAACCTCGGCATAGAGTGTGCTTTTAAAAGAGGAGAGTTGATAGATGGGGAAACCAGCAAGGGAGGAATTAGAATGAATTTTCTGTTTGATAGTTGTGTCAACGGTGGGAAGGCCTTTTTTGAGATCGATGACCGCTAAAGCTTTTATTGGAATTGCGCTTGGCCTAGGGGCCTTTCTGATTGCAGCCTTATCAACGTTTTCGGGCTTGTCTCAGGAGGGAAGTATAGCGTTAGGGATTTTTTTATTTGCGGCGATTTTCTGGATTACTGAACCGATACCCATTTACGCCACCTCAATGCTGATTATCCTCCTGCAGGTAATGCTGCTCAGCGGGGAGGGATTTGTTTTCAGAGGTACAGCCGCACCGAGTTACGCAAGTTTCTATGCGACGCTTGCGAGTCCCATCATTGTGTTGTTTCTAGGCGGATTTGCTTTGGCAGCATCGGCTGTTAAATTTGGGTTGGACAAGAATCTGACTCGTGTTCTGCTGAAGCCATTTGGCAATCGGCCCTCGTCGGTTTGTCTCGGCTTGATGCTTTGTACGGGAGTCTTGTCGGCATTCATGAGCAATACAGCCACGACGGCCATGATGATGACGGTTGCATTGCCGATCGTAGCCAGCTTGGGCCAGAACGATCCGTTTCGAAAAGGAGTGGCTTTGGCGATTCCGCTTGCCGCCAATATAGGGGGCATCGCTACACCGATCGGGACGCCACCCAACGCGGTTGCTTTGGCGGCATTGCGCGATGCGGCCGGGGGCCCGAACGCCCCCGGCCGCTTCGCCCGGTCAGACGCAGTCGACCTCGGCGAAGCGGCCGGGGGCGATCGGGC
>JAUHWE010000454.1 GCA_030424825.1 Verrucomicrobiia bacterium | reverse complement strand
CCCCCATGGAACTAATTTTTCAAAACGTGCCCGTCAATTGAATGTCCGTTCGGATTTACATTTGTATCCAAAAGTAGGGCACACGTTTTGGCGGCGAGCGGGATTTGATGACGAGTTGATCTATGTGCTGGATGAGTTCCTCACCAGTTTGGGCTACATGAAGGGGCCACCCACAATCCGGCGTCCTTCCAGCGAAGAGATGGAAAAAGCCACCACTCAGGAAATAGCGCGTACGAGTGCAGGAGGGGACTAGAAATGGCGAGTGCTTGAATTTTGAATTGCTCTGTTTGCTTAAGGGTTGGTTTTGGCCACCAGGGAAAATTTGTTTCTCTGTCCGTCGCGAAATTTTCCGGTGTAGCGGGGCCGTCGTGAGCGTTTTAAGGCCATCCGCTTGAGTCCATATCATGCGAAGGATGGGTGGCGTTGTCCGTCTACGTTCGGGGCTCCAGGAAGTCTTGGTCCTGGAAACGGTTCCGAGGATTCGGATGGTTCAATCGATCGATAGCCGATCGCGTTCGATCCAAAAAGTATGTGAGTTATCCCAGCGTTTGGTAATTAATTGGTAGTCGCATCAATCGCTCTGTTTCCCATACTCCCATTTATCCTTTATGAGATCCCTTCAGTACCTCCTTAGCTTCGTCGGTTTGGCTGGCAGCCTGATTGCGTCAGAGAAGCCAAATATTCTTTTCATAGCCATTGACGATATGCGTCCGGAATTCGGCTGCTACGGATCGGAATTGGCGATTACCCCCAACTTGGACAAGCTTGCCGGAGAAGGGGTTTTGTTCGAGCGAGCCTATTGTCAGGAGGCCATTTGCAGTCCTTCGCGGGCGAGCATTATGACAGGTGCGCGGCCTGATACCATTGGTGTTATTGAAAACTACACCTATTTTCGAGAGGCGAACCCAGACGTCGTTACGCTGCCGCAATACCTGATCGCACAGGGCTATGAGACCGTTCATGCGGGAAAGATATACCACGGCAAGTTCGATGATCAGGAGAAATCCTGGAGCCGTCAGCCGGTCTCGAATCTTTCGGGAATCAAGCGTCCCATGCCGTACGCAAAGAAGGAGAATCTGGAGATCCAGAATAGGAATCGAGCGGAAGCTGCGGCCAAATACAAACCCGAAGCTCGAGGGGGCTTGGGAAACGGTCCGGCCTATGAAGCGGGCGATGTGCCCGACCATTTCTATTCCGATGGATACGATACCTTGCGAGCGATTGCAACGATGAAGGAAATGGTGGAAGCGGGGGAGCGTTCTACTGGCTCTGGACAGGCGAAGCCCTTTTTCCTAGGTCTTGGATTCAAGCGACCTCACTTGAACTGGGTGGCTCCTAAGCGTTATTGGGATCTCTACGATCCGAAAGACATTACATTGGCGGAACATCAAGTAGCTCCGTTAGACGGGGCGGCGATGGGATTGCATGCCTCGTTCGAGTTGCGCGTTCGGCACGGTATTCCCAAAGAGGGTCCTATCGGTCCTGATTTGGCCCGCACCCTGAGGCACGCCTACTTGGCCTGCACAAGCTACGTGGATGCGCAAATTGGATACATGATCGAAGCGCTGGAGGAGGCCGGGCTACGTGAAAATACGATTATCATGGTTTGGGCGGACCACGGCTGGCACTTAGGTGACATGGGAGTCTGGGGCAAGGCGACGAACTACGAAATTGCCACGCGAGTACCTCTCATTGTCTGGACACCTGATCTTCCTGAGCAAAGCCGTGGGGCTAAGTCAGAAGGCTTGGTGGAATTGATCGATATGTACCCGACTTTATGTGACTTGGCGGATTTGGAAATTCCGGACCATTTGGAGGGAACCAGTTTTGCTCCTCTGCTTGAAAACCCGAAGCGAGCGTGGAAAACGGCTGCCTTCAGTCAGTACCCTAATCCAGCGCTGCGAGAATGGGCGGCCAATCCTTTGTCCCAAGGTGTGCGAGAAACCTTTTTTGGCCCCCTCATAGAAAAAGTGGAGAGACGCATTATCGAACAGCAAAAAGAGAAATGGGATCGAGAGCTTTTTGAAAACGATCTCATGGGCTACGCTATGCGGACGGATCGCTATCGGCTCGTTCTTTGGAGGGAATGGAGAAACGAAGCGGCGGAAGACCTCTTCGTGGAGCTTTACGATCACAATAATGATCCCAAGGAGACACGGAACATAGCGGGTCGCCGTCCCCAAGTAGTAAAGCGGTTGACGGCCCAATTCAACGAAGGCTGGAGAGGGGCCTTGCCTAAGAATGACGGTTGATTAGGCATCGGCCGGCAGACCAGCTGTGAATATGCGTGAGGTTTTTCAGGATTCTGGAATAACTTATTTGGAATGGCGGACTTAGATTCCTCGGACAACTATGAACAATTCGTAGAACTGTTTACTCAAAACGAACAGGCGCTACGAACCTTTGTGCGTAGCTTGGTCCCGACCTGGCACGATGCGGACGAGATCATGCAGGAAGTTGCCCTGGTGGCATGGCAGAAGTTTGGGGAATTCGAGCTGGGAACCTCATTCATCAAATGGACCTGTGTCATTGCCCGCTTTAAGGCCCTGGCCTATCGGCGTAAATTCGCTCGCGAACGTCTGGCTTTTAATGAGGCGTTGATGGAAGTGATGGCGGAAGAAGCGACTCGGGAGAGTGACCAAAGAAAGCGTGAGTATGAAGCGCTTGAAAGTTGTCTGAAGAAACTTCCTGAAAAGCAAAAGCGGTGGGTGACGCTGGCTCATACCCCAGGGATATCGTCCAAAGAACTGGCGGAAGAAATTGGGATGAAACCGGGCGCGTTCTATATGCGGTTGAACCGTATTCGGGGGACCCTGCTCTCTTGTATCAACAAGAACTTAAAGCAGGAGGGAATCGCATGAGCAACGATTCTCTAACGGAGATGGAGCAACAGTGGATTGAAGACTACTGTAACCAGACTATTTCCTCAGAAGACTTCGTCCGTTTTGAAAAGGAACTCGAACGGTCCCCTAGGCTAAGAGCGGCGACGCGGCAGTACCTCGCTTTGGATGCGAATCTGCGGCAAGGAGGGGAGTCGTTGGCGGAGATTGAAAATGCATGGCGCGAGAATAAAGGAGGCAAAGTCGTTGGCTTTCCGAGTTGGATTCCCATTGCCGCTGCTGCGGTGATAGCGTTTGTAGTCGGAATAGGTTACAATCGAATTGCTTCAGAAGATTCGGGTTCGGGGGAGTCAACGAGCGCATTTCAATTGGAAGAACCGACGGCAAGGGGTTACGCGGTCGTGCAGGGCTTGGTTGATGTGGTCACGGAAGGCGGTACCGAGCTTCGAGCGGGCGACATTCTGGGGGCCGATACGATTTCTCTCGCGAACGGAAGCGCTCGAATCGATTTTTTCTCGGGGGCTCAGGTCTACATCCAGGCACCTGCCAGAATTGAGATCAAATCGGCGTGGGAAGCGGTATTCCACTCAGGCAAACTGAGAGCGAAAGTGCCCCCGGCAGCACGAGGATTTGTAATAGAGTCCAATGGGCGCCGTATTGTCGATTTAGGTACGGAGTTCGGGGTGGATACCTCTAAGGATGAAGTTCGAGTGGAAGTGTTTTCCGGAAAAGTGGAACTCGAAGATCGGGAGCTCAGTACGGGAGAGGCGGTGTCTTTGACCCGTGATGGGCAAACCGCATCGGTGTCCTCAAATATTGAATCCTTCTCGAATCTATTCTCAATCGCCAATGGGTTAGATGATTCAACTCGGCTTTCTTTTCAACGCTGGCAGACATTTAGCGAAACCCTGAGTCGCGATCCTCGATTGATCGCGTATTTCCCCTTTGCCACAAAGCCAGTCAGCGAAAGTGATCGGGTGCCCAGCGCATTGTATCCAGGTAATGACGAATTGGATGGTGCGGTAGTTCTGGCGGAATGGGTGGATGGTCGCTGGGGCGGATTGAAAGGGGCAATGGAATTCCGTCGACCAGGATCGCGTATTCGGGTGAATATTCCGGGCCAGTTCGAAGCCTATACTTTTTCCTGCTGGGCTCGTATCGACAGTTTGGATCGCCGTTACAATGCGCTCTTTCTGGCAGATAGTTATCAGACGGGTGAACCTCATTGGCAGATTCGCAATGATGGGGTGCTCATGATCGGTGTGATGATTGACGATCAGGCGATTCGGAAAGACCTGAAAACGGAGGCTGGCAAACCTATGCGAGGGCGTTCCCGGAACTACTATTCCCCTCCCTTTTGGGACATGACTATGAGCGGTCAATGGCTTCACTTGGTGTCGGTTTACGACCCTTCGAGACGAAGGGCGGCTCACTATGTCAATGGGTCGATGATCAGTGAACACGAGATTGAGGAAGACTACGTTATCGACCGGTTGAAGATCGGAAATGCGGAGATAGGAAACTGGGGTGACCCGAATCGAAAAGACCCAGGGTATGCAATTCGCAACCTTAACGGGCGAATCGATGAATTAGCCATCTTCAATGCGGCTTTAAGCGATAGCGAGATCACTGAGCAATACAAAAAGGGGCTCAATTAGTTGGTCTGTCGTCATTAGGAAGCAACTACGAAGATATTGAATTTTCCAAGGTGTTCGTAAAATGCTTCGAAAGCGTCCTTCGGAGTGTCGCATCGACTTAATTCGACTCGACGGCTCGCCAGAAGCTTTGTGGTCTGCTCAGAGGAAGCGGTGATTCTGCCATAAAGAGATCTTGCCAGTC
>JAUHWE010000453.1 GCA_030424825.1 Verrucomicrobiia bacterium | reverse complement strand
CGGGCTCATGCCAAAGCGAGATCACCTACATTGACGGCGAAGTAGGTATTCTTCGGTATCGTGGGATACCGATTGAGCAGCTTGCGGAAAAGTCTAGTTTCCTCGAATCGTCCTACATGGTTCTCTATGGAGACCTTCCGACCCAGTCCCAACTCGATCAATTTACAAGCCGAGTACGGGAATCCGCGGCGGTTTCGCCACTGATGAGCACTGCCCTTAAGGGGTTTCCCAACGATGCACCGCCGATGGGTATGTTGAGCGCGATGCTAAGCGCCATGAGTTGCTACAACCCGACTTTGGCAACGAACAATCGGGTGCAAGATCTTGAAAATTTCGATCAGGCTGCCGCAGCGGCGATTTCCCAAACAGCGACGGCAGCCGCCCTCTCTTATCGCGTGGCGAAAGGATTGGCCGGTAACCAGCCCGATACGTCGCTAACGTTCGGCGATAATTTCTTGCACATGATGTTTTCTGAGGAAGGAAAACCTTATAATGTCATTCCTGAGGTGAGTCGAGCGCTTGACCTGATGTTGCTCCTTCATGCGGATCACGAACAGAACTGCAGTACTTCCACAGTTCGTATGGTGGCTTCAAGTGGGGCCAATTTATTTGCTTCCATCGCTGCAGGATGCGCCGCCCTTTGGGGGCCGGCCCATGGTGGAGCGAACATGGCAGTGATCAAGATGCTGGAAGAGATTCGCGCCTCGGGAGATGATGGGTCGAAGTTCATAGAAGAGGCGAAGAGTGGAGTGAGCGGCAAGCGATTGATGGGATTCGGGCATCGAGTGTACAAGAATTTCGATCCGCGGGCAAAGATCATCGGAAAAGCGTGCGAGGAGCTCCTGGATAAGCTTGGAATCGACGATCCCTGTCTTGATATTGCGCGCCACCTGGAACAGGCGGCATTGGCGGATGATTATTTCATATCCCGCAACTTGTATCCGAATGTCGACTTTTACAGCGGCATCGTATTGCGGGCCTTGGGCATTCCGGCCAACATGTTTACAGTGATGTTTGCGATCGGTCGAATGCCCGGTTGGGTAGCTAATTGGCGAGAGATCGCGATGCATCCGAAAATGAAAATCAATCGTCCGCGGCAGATTTATCAAGGACCCGCGTTACGTGACTACGTGGCCATAGGAGATAGAGGATAAAGCCTTTAGATTCCAGGGGATTTACGTAGAATCCGGATCCTCAAAGCTTGCTAACTGAACTGATCTGCATTGGGTTTAGCGGGTGAAGCAATTCTCTATCGTGCTCATCGCTATTTGCCTTGTATGTTGCGTTAGTTGTACAGGACCCAAAAGCGCCGAATCTGAGGGATCCTTTTATTTTTGTGCATTGGGCGATATGCCTTACTATCTCCCTGAGGATTACGCGCGTTTCGATAATGTTATCGATACGGTGAATGCGGAAAAGCCCGACTTTACTGTTCATGTGGGTGATACGAAGTCGGGAGGGGCACCGTGTTCGGATGAAGTCTTGCAGCGCACTTGGGACAGTTTCTCAAAATTTGATCATCCATTGATTTACACGCCGGGGGATAATGAATGGACCGATTGTCACCGATCAGCGGCTGGATCGATGGATCCGCGAGAGCGATTATCTGTCATTCGCGATCGCTTTTTCTCTTCCAGTTTTTCATTGGGTGGAGGGCTGCCGATCGAATTGAGCCCTCAATCTTCAGACCCAAAGTGGGAAAAATATCCTGAGAACCGGATGTGGACGCGAGGAGGGGTCGTATTCGCGACGCTTCATATCGTCGGGAGCCATAACAACAACCAGGCCGATGTGCCGGGCGCGGTCGAAGAGTTCGTGGGACGCGATCAAGCAAATGAAGCCTGGTTGGAAACGGTTTTTGCAGAGGCGCGGAGAACGGATGCCCCAGCTCTGGCTCTCTTCATCCATGCAAATCCTTTTGGAGATTTGAAAGCCCGAGAATGGGATCCTGGATTTGCTCGATTTCTAGGCCAGTTTCGCGAACTGACCCTCGCATTTGGAAAGCCGGTCCTAATCTCGCACGGAGACTCGCACTATTTTCGTGTGGATAAGCCGCTTATGCACGAAGGCACCGCCCGTGACAGCGTCGAAAACCTGACTCGTCTGGAAGTCTTTGGGGCCCGCAACATGCATGCGGTGAGAGTTGACGTGGACCCTTCCTCAAAGCAGGTATTTCGAATAAGCCAGTTGATTGTGGATGAGAATCGACGCTGATCGGGACATTATTTTTCTGTGTGATGCGGGTGCATTAGCTCTTCGAATTTTAGTCCGGTCAGTTTCATGATTCCAGCGTAGAGTTTCCACATAGCAACGATCGAGATCGCCATTCCGGGAATTACGATAACGATGTAGGAAATCCAAGTCATACGTCCCATCTGCTCATTAAAAAGTTCGGTGCCTCCGGAACTCGTAACCAGAATACGGGCGAGCACAAAGTTCATTATGACACTGAAAACGGAAGAAACAATAAAGAGGAAGGTCGCCAGGTTGAACAGTTTCTCGAATGAAGACTGTTCATTGCGGTCTTCTATGATGGCATCGATTTTATCCACATCAATCACATCTGGATTGTAGAAGATCGTTCGAATCAGTGGCTTTTCGGTTTTCGCGCTGGCGAGGACGAGAATTCCAAAAATGGCGGGGAGACTGGCTTCTTTAACGGCTACCCAAATTCCATCAAGGGCGAGCACTCCAATTAGACCTGTGAGACCAACATTTGCGAATCCAAGAATTGAAAAGAGGTTGATGTTCCTGCGAACGATGTAGTCGTATATACCATACGCCAAGGGCATTGAGACGGCCAAGATCAAAATCTGGGTGGGACTCATCGCACCCTCCAGGCCGATTTTTTCCAGCAAGTCGTCCAACTTCGAGAAAGTCACACTGGGAGCTACAATATTGAAAATTATATTGAGAAGCAGATTTTCTCGTTTGGCATTTGGCTGTGTCATTGTTTTCTTTGGTTGTCTTCTATTCGTCCTTGCATTCAGCTTCCTAAGAAATCCTGGGGAAGTCCTCATCTAAATTAGCTACCATGTCTAACGCAAACATCCTTCTAGGCGTCAATATCGATCATGCCGCGACACTTCGCCAGGCACGCTTCCGAGATATCGGATCGGAATTTGGGCCGATCGTAGAACCAGACCCGGTCGCTATCGCTCTGCTTGCAGAAGAAGCGGGAGCCGACGGAATAACCGTTCATCCTAGAGAGGATGAACGTCATATTCAGAGGGAGGATGTGAGGTTGATTCGTGAAAAGATTTCGACGCGCCTGAATATGGAAATGGCGGCTACCGATGAGATGCTCGCCTTTGCTCTAGAAATTCTCCCCGATTCGATTTGTATTGTTCCTGAGAGTCGTGAAGAAGTGACGACAGAAGGCGGTCTCGATGTGGTGGGCAATTTTGAAAGAATTAAGTCGATTGTAGTGGCCGCCTCCAAAGCAGGTATTGTGACAAGTTTGTTCATCGATCCAGAATCGGATCAAATTGCGGCGTCCGCAGAATCTGGGGCGACCCATATTGAGCTGCATACCGGGGCTTATGCTAACGCCTACTACCGGGATGGTCGGGCGCATGAATTGGGACGATTGTTAAACGGCGCGAAGCAAGGCAGTCGACTGAACCTTACTGTTAATGCAGGGCATGGGATCAATTACACCAACATCGAAGAGATTCGAACTATACCTCGCCTTCATGAATTGAATATCGGGCACAGTATTATTAGCCGGGCTCTTTTTTCCGGAATATCCGAAGCGGTTCAGAAGATGAAAGCCTTGATTAATGGTTAGGCATTTAGTGGAATTCGTCCAATGACTCTTGATTTCCGGTTGCCTCCAGCCGGTCCACTTTTGGGCCTCGGTGTCGATATAGTTGATATCACTCGAATTAAGGGAATGCGCAGCCGCCAAGGGGAACGCTTCTTAAAGAGAGTGTATACTCAAACCGAATTAGATTTTTGTATGAAGATGAAATATCCCGATCAGCACTTGGCCGCACGGTTTGCCGCGAAAGAAGCGGTTTCCAAAGCCTTCACTACGGGAATCGGAGAGTATTTCGACTGGAAGTCGATAGGTGTCGTGGCGGGAGATCGAAGACAACCCGAGATTGAACTAGATGAAAAAGCGCAACGCTTTATGGAGTCATTGGGAGGTACGCGGATTTCGATTAGCTTAACGCACTCCGAGAATACGGCCATAGCAATTGCCGGGCTAATTGGATAGGATGAGACTTGCCGCAGTGAATGAGAACGAAATGAACATGGCCTGCTTGGACGATTCGGACCCCATTCTCAGCTGCGAAAAAGCGGGTGAATTTGAGCATTCAGTCTTGGATTCAGACAACAAGATTTGGGATGCGATGAAGAAAGTCGGTCGCAGACTTGGTCAAGGCATTTTAGTCGAGTATAGTTTTTCTAGATACAGTCAAAAGTCATTGTCCATTCTCGGACTAGTCGGTAAGGGCCACAACGGAGGCGATGCCCTGCTGGGTATGGAAGAAATGGCTCGAGTGGGATCGGTTGGGAGAATTGTGCTGATCCTCGCGGAATCAGAGGATAATCTGAAGCCCAACACAAAACGGGCTCTTGACCAGCTGAAGGAACGTGTTTCGGAAGGTTCTTTATCAGTAGTGGTTTGTGACGATGAAGATGATAAATGGATCGGTGAACTTGAAAAACTCAGTCCGGATGAGGGGTTTGATCT
>JAUHWE010000452.1 GCA_030424825.1 Verrucomicrobiia bacterium | reverse complement strand
GTCAGCCACCCCGCACTATAGTTCGATTCACGCGAAAAATTCTTTTACTAGACACTCTCTAAGATCTACCCGTTTCTGTACGTCAGATATACTAATAGTCTCAGGAGCACCGAGAACACTACAGATTCCCTTTCCTCATTTCCTCCACCGCATAATTCGCCGCACGAGCGGTAAGCGCCATGTAGGTAAGGGACGGGTTCTGCGTTGAGGTGGAAGTCATACAGGCACCATCTGTAACGAAAACATTCTTACAAGCGTGGAGCTGATTATACCTATTGAGGAGCGAGGTCCTAGGGTCCTTCCCCATACGAACTCCTCCCATTTCATGAATATCAAGCCCGGGCGCTTTCCGCTCCCTCCTTGACTTTATATTGGAAAATCCCGCCGCTTCAAACATCTCGCTTAGCTGCTCGATAGAGTCGACCTCCATCCTGGCATCATTTTCATCGTAATCAATATCCACCCTAAGGAGAGGCATTCCCCATTCATCTGTTTTCTCAGTATCAAGACTTACCGAGTTACTCTCTTTAGGGATCGTCTCACCCATCATATGGGCCCCTATGTACCATTTTCCCAATCGCGGGTTCAACAAGCTGTCTTTCAATTCCCTTCCCGTGCCAGATGTGTCCTGCCTCAAATTGCGACTTGCAGACAGACCCGTAGCGTAACCACGGAGAAAATCGGTCTCCTGTTTGAATACATTTCGGAAACGCGGCATGTAGGCAGACCCAGGCCTTTGCCCGAAGGTAGCAAATTCTTTCATGCCGTCAAACTCCGCCCTGATACCTGTATTGTAATTATGGAAGGCAACGTACTTGCCCATCAGCCCATTGTCATTTCCTAGTCCTGCTGAAAATCGGGATGAAACGGAATTCAACAGGATCAAATTGGTATTGTAGGCCGATGCGTTAACGAAAACGATCTGGGAAAAATATTCCGTCGTTTCTTTGGTGATACGATCAATGACTCGAACGCCAGTCGCCTTCCCCTTCTGCTCATCATATAGAACTGAATGAACCACCGAGTCCGGTCGAAGCGTTAAGTTTCCGGTATTCTCAGCCCAAGGCAACGTGGAGGAGTTGCTACTGAAATAACCCCCAAATGGGCAACCACGACGGCAAAGCTTGCGGCTTAAGCACTGGGAACGCCCTTGGGCTAATTGGGTCTCGGTTGATTCAGTAAGATTCGCGAATCTTGCCGCGATGAGATGACGTCCCTCGAAACGCTCGGTCAAGACTTTCTTGAAATGGTCCTCCACTGCATTGAGGGGATTGGGAGGGAGAAATTCCCCGTCAGGCAACTCTGCCAACCCATCCTTGTTTCCCGAAATACCTGCAAAGGCCTCCACATGGCTATACCAAGGAGCAATGTCTTTATAGCGAATTGGCCAATCGACCGCAAAGCCATCGCGAGCCGGTCCTTCAAAATCAAAATCACTCCACCGCTGAGTTTGACGCGCCCAAATCAATGACTTGCCCCCTACTTGGTATCCACGAATCCAGTCAAATGGCTTCGTTTGAATATAGGGGTGCTCCGCATCCTTGACGAAAAAATGGTCCGACTCTTCTCGCCAGGCATTTGCACGACTGAGAATCGGATTAGCTTCTCGCGTATCTCTCGGGATCTCGTTTCGATGCTTAAATTCGTAAGGCATTTTGTTCGCCGTAGGATAATCCACGATGTGCTTCACATCACGCCCACGTTCCAGAACGAGGGTCTTCAACCCTTTTTCAGTCAGTTCCTTCGCTGCCCAGCCGCCGCTGATTCCCGAACCAATCACAATAGCATCATACGTGCGGTTCTTTACACTATCTACCTTTATATTAACCATAGATGTTAAACCTTATAGTTACTCGCCGGATAATAGCCGTCATACTTCTCCGGAATCATTCGGTGAGGCATAACATGAGTCATTACGTATTGAGATTCTTTATACCCTTGGATCGTCCGTTTTCTCATCAGTTGATTGAAAGTCCACAGGCTTGAGGATACACTTTTCTTTTCCTTGAGACCCTCGACAAGATTAACTCGCTGTTCCCTGTCACAATCAGCAAACGCCTTACCCAATCGCCGTCTCGAATAGCCATCAAACTCCTGCAACCCTACGACAAACGCTCGCTGCTCCTCCGGGGCATGGCACTCATCAACCATCATCAGCACGAACAAGTGCACATTGAGCTCTTTGGCTCCCTTGGTATCCGTAGTTGGAATCAACGTATCGACTATCTCGCCTAGCAGAACCTCATTTTCGCGGTTGATTTTGAGATGATTGAGACGAATCGAAGGTTCCCCGATTCCCCTGAGGGATGACGGTACCAGAACCGATCCCCCAACCACTAACAGGGCATTTTTCAAAGCAATTCTTCGATTCATGGGATTCGCTAGAATGCCCAATTCCGACCCCGGGTCCAGTACGAAACCACCGCACCCACCCCAACCGCGACAAACCGGAGAGATGTGACACTGGCTGGCGCTGAACTCCCCCATTAGTTCGTCGGGAACCCAACTAAAGGGCGCACGAAACCTCAGAACGAAATGGTTCAAAATAGCCTAATACCCCACTCCGAACAACTTTCTCACCAATTAAGGCCATAACCCCCCATTGACGATCCAATCGGCTCTAAAAGACACGGTTTAACCATAGGGAAGTCTTTGTTAGGGCTATTGAACAATTTTTGAAGCATTATAGAGAGCTTCAGTCCTCTGCTTTCACTTGCTCACTCACAATTTCCAGTCGTCAATCTTAATCAGTGAACAACTTCACATCCTCAATAAACATTCAATAACCATTCAACACTGTTCAAAAAATGATCCACATAACAAAAATATTCCTGATAGCAGCTTCTATTGTCCAGCTATCAGTAGGCCTGAAATCCGCTGAACTCACTTTTAGAGCTTCAATCGACGGCATCCAATCAGGCTCGGGCTCGGCTGCCGCCGGATCTGCAACAGTAGTTCTCGACACGGAAACAAATACGATCGACCTGTCTATTAACATCAGCAACCTTCGCAACGATCTCAGCGACTCCCATATTCATGTGGGGGCTGCTGGCGAAACGGGAGGAGTGATCGTTGGCATCGGCGATATGAGTGCCTACACCGTAATCGGCGACTTCTACGTTCTAGAAATGAGCGACATCGCCTTTCCGACGGAGAATCTCGTCGATCTGCTCGCAGGCGACACCTACCTGAACTTCCACACGCCACAGTTTGGATCGGGTGAAATACGAGGACAACTTACATTGCAGTCAAGTGGATCGGATTCGCTCGTAAACCTCTCAACTCGCGGGCACATCGATCCCACCCAAGGCGACGAGGCTACTTTAATAGCTGGCTTCGCCGTTTCACAAACCAAACGGATATTGCTTCGCGGGATCGGCGAGTCTCTTGCTGATGACGGTGTTGCGGACCCGCTCGAAGACATCGCCTTTGAAGTCTACTCTCTCGATTTTGAGAATCCCGAAAACACCACGATGATTGGCGGAAACGACAACTGGAGAGACGATGGCCAAAGGTACCAGATCGCAGCCTCCGGACTTCCGCCAAGAACAGATAGCGAATCCGCGATGATCATGACGCTCGAGCCAGGCACCTATACCTTGAATGCAGGGGCCACATCTGGTTCCGGCATCGCGTTGGTCGAAATTTTCGGATTGGAGACTACCGGTGTCGGTTCTACAATCGCGGCAGCGGCTAAAGAAGGGCCCAGCCAAAGTTTTACGATTCTGAATACAGCGCTTCAAAGCACCGGACTGGACGTAATCCTTGATGGAAATGGACCCTTCACTCTATTCGCACCCACCGACGAAGCATTTCTCGCTGCCTTCACCGCAGAAGAAATCGGCGAACTCGTGGCGGACGACGCAGATAAGGACGATGATCTAGCAGCTTTGACAGACATTCTCCTATATCACGTAATTGGAGGTAACATACCCGCATCCGCTCTGGCTTCCGGCCCGAATACCGTGGTCGCCCTTAGCGGCCAGAATTTCACGGTAACCGTTTCCGAGGCCGGCGTAACCGCACAGAACGGCAACGTAATCGAAACGGACATACCTTCTAACAATGGCGTCACTCACGTCGTGGATGCGATTCTCGCTCCCTTCGGAGTAGGATCTGAACTCGAGAATACCGGCGTCGCTTCGATTCTAAGTTCTGCCGTATCTGCTACCGGGTTAAAATCTGTTCTCGATGGTGAGGGTCCCTTTACTTTATTCGCTCCGACTGACGCGGCTTTCCTGGCAGCCTTCACAGCGGATGAGCTGGAAGAACTCTTGGCAGATGACTCGGACAAAGAGGAAGATCTCGCTGCATTGGCAGATATCCTTTCTTATCATGTAGTCGATGGCTTGATCCTATCGTCCGAAATTGCAGAAGGCACCAATGCCGTAAACGCGCTTACTGGCTTGGGACTTAACGTAACTCTCGATGTAAACGAGGTGATGATCCAAGGCGCCAATGTGACTCAGACCGACATTCGCGTCGGTAACGGAGTCATCCATCTCGTTGACGGCGTACTCGCTCCATACAATGTTGGATCAACCATTGCAGCTGGGGGAACCAGCAAATCGTTTACGATCCTCAACGCAGCTTTAGGAGCAACGGGCCTCGATGCGGTCCTTGGTGGAGCCGGACCCTTCACCCTCTTCGCACCAGATGACGCGGCTTTCCTCGAAATATTCACGGAAGAAGACCTTGCGGAGT
>JAUHWE010000004.1 GCA_030424825.1 Verrucomicrobiia bacterium | reverse complement strand
TTGCCGTGCAGAAGGGAGATCCCTTTGCCTACGACATCCATTTCGGTGTAGCCGCTGATTTCGGTGAAGCCGTCGTTGACGTAGAGGATGCGGGCATCGCCCTCGTCCCAATTCTTGTCGGTGATGATGACGCCTTCGCCAATGCTCTTTAAAGCGGTGGCGATCAAGCGGATCTGCGCTTCGGTGGATTCGGTATGGCTCTGGTCAGTGAGAAAAAGGAGGGCCCCGGAAAGTTCGGGTTTGACCGGGTTGGCGTTGGGTTTGAGCTGGAAGGCGGTGGAGACGCGGCTCCCGTCCGGCTTTTCGAGGATGGCCCGCGTGGACGAAAGCTGAGGATTGCGGAAGCGTTCCGAGGAGAGCTGGATGGGCTCGCCCGTAGTCGGGTCGAATGCGTTGAAAATGTCGCTAATGGACTTGCCTACCGCGCTTTCCGAATCGCATCCCAGAAGATGCTGGGCCACCTGGTTGAGGTGCTCGACATTTCCAAACCGGTTGAGGACAACGATCCCGTCAGACGAGGACTCGAGGAGCGCGTTCGTCAAAGTCTTGAACTTCGCGAGCTCGTCAACCGCCTCCAAACCAAGCGGTGATGCAGCATCCTCTATGAACGAATCGGACATTTAGTGGTGAAATGAAACTGGTTCAGGAGGTTGGTGACGTTTTTCTGAAATAGCAATTCTTGAGAGGGATTTATGAGGACCCTTTCGAATCGCGATCATAGAGTAGCACCCTCAGGGAGGTAAGCGTTTGATAACTTAATCAATGTCCGATTAAAGCAAGGAGAATTCTCAATGATAGGCTTGTATTCGGGTTTTGGTTGAAAACCAACGGTCCCGATGCGGTTCTTTCCTTGTAAAACCGGAGGGCATGCGAAAGAAATTAGGCGTACTAGAATTGGATAGAGCCTAATGACCCAACCAGCGTTTTTTTTATTCAGCCCTTCGCAGAAAGATGCGCATCGCCTTGGCTTGGGTGGCTGGTATGACTGGTTTCGATCCCAGGAAGGTGTGCGAGTCGTTGACGATACCAGGGAGGTCGCCGATGGGATATTCCTTTCTTTTACCCCGATTAGCGAGGAAGAGGATGCGTTTGCTGAGCTCGAAGGACGTGCACAGCGTTGGCTGGCTCTTGACAGTGAGGGCAATGTATCCAGATCAACGCTTTTGGCGAAAAAGTGCGGGGTCGATCGATTGCTGCATGCCACGCTGATAGATGAAATGTCGAGCCCAGTGATTCCCTCGGCACTCCTCTTTTTGCTAAATCGGGGTATTTGGCTGCCCAATACCATCGTGGAAACGTCGAATCTGTCACTACCGTCTGTAGAGAAAGAGGGGAGTCAGAAAGCAAAGCGAATCCTGTTTTTGGTAGAGGATAAGTTCCTGGAAATCAGGCGAATGCCATTTCTGCTGAAAATTTTGGAGCAGGATTTAGACCCGTTTGGATATCGGATAGAGGTGGCCGAGATGGGGGATTTCGGTTCTGGAAGCTGGACCGAGCATCCGAGCCACGTTGTCCTATTGTCAGATCGTCCCGATGTCGTCCTAGAGATTTCTCGATGGGCGAAGGCTCATGCGATCGGCTTTGCCGTCTGGGACGATGTTGAAAAGTCGCCGTTGAGGTACTTTTTTGCTGGAGGAATGTATCCAGAAATGATTGGCCTAACCGAGCTGAAGCTCAGGCCTTTCTTTGGGGAATTGAGGCGTTTTCTCGATAAGGTAGTATCGAATAGATGGGAGCGGTCGGATCCGAATCCGAGATGGCGCGAGTTTAATTCTACGAGTGATTTCGACTTTGCCCTTTCATCCAACACTCCCTTGAATTCCCCGTTTCAGCCACCCGTCTTTGCCACCGCATTATCGTCAAGCAGTGGAGACCATTTCGTGAAATGGGCTGTCGACAGAGTAGACCGCCGTAGTTGTTATCAGTATACTCCTCTCTATTACTCCTGCGAATTCTTTAGGCAATACGATCCGTTTGATATTCTGTGTGACGACACATTGAAAGCCGATTGCCGCAATGGCCTAATCCGCTTAAGAGAAGTACTCGAAGCGGGTTATCGGGCCTCCATGGGATATGGAGCCATGTATGTTCTGCATTTGGGTTGGTGTTCCGTTTTGCTGGGAGAATGCCATAAAGTGATTGAATATTTTGAGAGTGCTCGTGAGCCTAAGTTTTCTGCACTCTCTGGATACGCAAGCGAGCTTGTTCTGGCCTTGTGGTATTTGGCAGAAGCGAGAGAAGGCGCTAAGTGTATTCAATATTGCATTAGACTGGAAAAAGGCAAAGTAGAATGGCCCACTTTGTTCTCCCTCGCTCGCTCTCTTGTCGAAGGCGATCGTGCGTTGGACGAACCAGTGTTCAATGAGGAAAACGATGCATTGGATTGGATTGATTTTATCCTCAGAGCTTTAGTGCTGGGCGAGGGTGACCCTGAGGCTCGGAAATTGGCGATGGATCAGGAGCCCGGAAGAACACAGAAGTTTCTGGCACGAGCAGAAGAAAGTAAGAGCGACTAGAGATGCGGCGTGTATTGATATTTTCAGATTCACTGGCGGCTCCACGTAATAAGCTACCGGACCAGATCTTGAAATATGAAGAAACGTGGCCCTATAAATTGCGCCTCGAGGAGCCAGATTCGATTGTTGCTCAAGTGTCAATTGGTTCGGCGACAACTGAGGATATATTGTACCAGACTCAGTATTGGACCGGCTTTAATCCGGATGTCGTTATCTTTCAAGTGGGTCTTTGTGATTGCCTGCCTAGGGCCTTGCACCATCTAGAGTTGGAGATTGTAAAACAGCTTCCCTATGCGGAGTCCATGCACAAGTGGATTGCCAAGCACTCAAGGCAATTGAGAGATTTGAGAGGGATAAGACGAACAAAACAGGATACCTTTCTAGATCGGATTCAAGAGCTTAAGCGATTGTATCCGCAATCTTACTGGTTGAGCATACTTGTCGATGAGATGCATCCACCAATGAATTTTCCAGGGTGCGCTGATTCAGTTAGACAATATAATCGGGCCATCGAAAAAGTCTACTCATCCCGCTTTCTGGATCTCAGCGATCTTCACAGCGATTGCTTTATGTCGGACGGATATCACGTTAATGCGAAGGGGCATTTAGACATTTGGAATCGTATTCAAAATATTGTTTTAAGAGGAAACGACGATTGAAGATTCATTTTGAGAAAGTTTCTTGTAAGTCCGATTTCTTCGTTATTTGGTCTGATCTTGCTTTCGGGCAACGAATGGTGACATTCCCTAGTTTGAAGAGGAGGCCGTTTGTGGTTGAAAGAAGGTGGTGAAGCGATTGTTTTTAGTAGGGTTTTGGGGTGAGTTGGAAAGGAAATCGTATTTCGATCGACTGATTAGCAACGATCGATGGGCAGGTTGGGAAGCGGTGTATCTCGATCATACTTATCGGCCTGGCTCTAGGAGCCGACCTGATTTCTTCCCCGCCTTCTACTACCAACACGATGACTATATTCGTGACAAGAAGTGGATTTGGAAATCTGGGCTACGAATGTTTCTGGTTTGTCCCTTCGCTTCGATTGTAAGCATATTACTGGACTACTCTGTTGCGCGTCACAGAGCGGAATCTTCGCTGAGACGTTGGGAGGTGGCTCGATTGACATTGAGAGGATACGCCACTTTGGCGGCAAAGTTAATGTACGGGCGGAGCTTGGGTGTAGAGTTGAGTCCAGGTGATAGTGTCGTATTGTTTGGGTCTAATCATCCGTCCCAAAGGCTGCTAAAGGCCTACTGCGATTACAGGAAGATAAGGCATGTCTTCATCGAGCATGGATCTCTGTCGGGCACCCTGCATTTGAATCCGGAGAATACGGCTTACGGATTGTTTGCTATGCGACGAAAGAGAGAATTTCTAGCAAAGCGTATTTCAGAGGAGGATACAGAGAAGGCAGAATCATTCTTGGATTTAATCCGAAACGGAGATCATGATCAAAAACCTCAATCGGTGGACGTTCCATTGTTGAAGAAATTGTCTTCCTGTCGTAGCAAGGTCCTATTCCTGCCTGGATTGGGAATTGTTGGAGGAGGGTTTAGTCCACGAATTAGTAAATCCTCACGAGAAGTCTCCCGTCATTTTCGATCGAATGAACATCTGTTGAGTGAGGTATTGCGAATAGCGCGAAGAAATGACTGGACCGTGGTATACAAGCCGCACCCAAACTCACTTGGAACAGAGATTGCCGAACCCGAAGACGGAAGTCTTTTCGTTACAAGCGAATGCTCGATTCCCGACCTGCTAAAGGTTTGCGATGGTGTGGTTTGTCTCGGGACAAAGGTGACTCAGACTGCATTGACTTTAGGCAAACCAGTTTTGCTAGCCGGTGCCTATACTTTGTCGGGCATGGGTTGTTGTTATGAAGTCAATGAGAAAGAGGAGCTTGAAGGTCAATTGAAGTCAGCCTTGGAACAGGGAATGACCGAAAGTCAAAGAAGCGCGTATCTCGAATATGCTGCTCGCGAATTGAGGTATTGTTTGTATCAATACAAAGACTTTACTGTGGGAAGATTTGGCCGGGATGCTGAGGCTCTTTCGATGTTGCTGAAATCGTACTTTGAAGACTACAGCGA
Source organism: Verrucomicrobiia bacterium (assembly GCA_030424825.1). GTDB lineage: Bacteria > Verrucomicrobiota > Verrucomicrobiia > Opitutales > Opitutaceae > Pelagisphaera. Next base: position 19,566 of record JAUHWE010000004.1, on the reverse strand, counting down.
TTCGATCGATGATAGATTCACTCACCCTTTGGTTGTTGCGAGGGAAGAGTAGTCGTATTTTTAGCTTTGGAAAACGATGAAGGCTGCTAGGGATACTTTCGAGATGAACCAGAAATCTGAGGATTGCTTTCCAGTCTATTGCAGTGTAAAGGAAGTTCGGGCGTTCCTGCTGAGGGCGATGGAGGCGGTGAAGGTCGATCGTGAGATCGCGGCGGTGGCTTGCGAAAGTCTCCTTCATGCCTCGATTCGGGGAACGGATTCGCACGGTATTCGACTGCTCCCGCACTATGTGGCGGGCGTTTTGGGAGGTCGAATTAATCCGAATCCCAAAATTCGGTTTGAGCGTCGGGCCCCGTCTTGCGGAGTTCTCGACGCGGACGATACCTTCGGGGGCGCGGCAGCGGTTGCGGCTATCGATGAAGCCATTAAACTAGCGTCGGAAACCGGTACGGGGTTTGTCGCGGTAAAAAACTCGAGTCATTGTGGGGCGTTGGCCCCGTTTGCATTGCGTGCGGCGAACCAAGATATGGTTGGTTTGGCGTTCACGCATGCGACCCCAAAGATGCGAAGTGAAAACGGTGTGCGTCCGTTCTTCGGGACCAATCCTTTATGCGTGGCGGCACCCATGCTAAATGAGGAACCGTTTTGCTTTGATAGCGCGCCCACGCCTTTTTCGAACAACAAAGTGAAGCAGTACCGCGAAGAAGGGAGGCAGCTGCCGCCGGGGGTAGCCGCGGATCGGCAAGGGGTTGAAACGCTGGATCCTGAGCTGGCGGAACAACTGCTTCCGATTGGTGGATACAAGGGAATTGGGCTATCGATGGTGGTGGATATGTTTTGCGGGCTATTTACAGGAATGGCAATGGGTGATGAAGTATCAACGATGTACGGCAATTCGATGAGCGAGAAGCGGAAGCTCGGTCAGTTCTTTGGGGCAATCAATATTGAAGCGTTCGAAAAGCCAGAAGTATTCAAAAAGAGAATTCAAGATCTGGCGGATCGAATGCGTCGGGAACCGACTGGAGAAACTGGATCGGACATTCTCGTTCCTGGAGATCCCGAAAAGCGTGCCCAAAAGATTCGAATGGAAAAGGGGATCCCATTGACAAAAAAGGGGAGAGACGACTTTTACCAATTGGCGCAGAGTCTGGAAATGGAAATGATAAGGGGAAACGATGATGAATAATGAACCAACCGTTCTCGCGATTATCCCTGCAAGAGGGGGTTCGAGAGGGATTCCTCGAAAGAACCTGCAACTTGTCGGAGGCAAGCCGCTCGTCGTCCTAGCCGCAGAGCAAGGTCAACGGTCGAAGCAGATAACAAAGGTAGTTGTGAGCACGGAGGATGAGGAAATACGTACCTTGACGGAAAAGGCTGGAGTACTGGTTATGGATCGGCCGGAAGCGTTTCACCATGACAACTCGATCCAGGAAGTCGATCGGCTCTTGGTTTGGACCGTTAAAGAATACGAGAAGGAACACGGGCGAGTCGATATTGTGGTTCTGCTTTATCCGACGGCGCCCCTCAGGAATGTCGAATCTATAGACGAAGGGATAGAGCTCGTTTTGAAAGATGAAGCGGATTCCGTTCTCTCGATCTACGAAGACTCAAGCTACTTGTGGCGGGTCGAAGGCGGACGAGCGAGCCCTACGAATTACGATCCCAAAACGCGAGGTCCTCGACAGAAGGAAGAGTGGAATCAGTGGGTTGAAAATAAGGCCATCTACGTTGTTAAGCGCGATTTGCTGGTAGAGACGGGCTGTCGACTGGGGGAGCGAATTGGCTATGTGGAAATGAGGAAGATCGACTCGGTAGACGTTGATTCGCCGGAAGATCTGGAGCTTGTGAGAATGCTCTACGATTTGAAGTAGATGAACAAAGATGATTCTACTGACCCGCGTTTTCCTCTAATCCGATACAAACGTGAAAGATCCGGATCTTCTCATCGGGAAGGCCCATTGAAATAAGCTCCCGGTAGATTTCTTGGGCGTAATCACTTGCGATAAGGATCAGGTCAAACCGCAGGTCAAGAAGGTCATCGGGACCTACGACAGGAATCGTTTCTATCGCGGATCCCTGTTTCTTTTTATCGTTGTCGGCAAAGCAGAGAATGTTGCAGCGTATTTTCCGAAGGCTTTGGAGTGCGATTTGGCCGGAGCCACCCGCCCCGAACAGAACTATCCTCATTCCTTCTAGTAGAGCACTTAGAACCTTTCCGTCTTGTTCGGGATTGGCCCCATGGATGGACTTTGCGACGAGAACGTCGTCATAGAATGAGCCATGTGATTCAGCAGACTTGATAAGTGCAGAGAGGTCATGTGAATCGCGAATTGCGATGAGGTTTCCCCACGATGTTTCGTCCGTCAGGGAGGCCGGGTATTTTTTCAGTGCATGCCAGTCGTGTGGAATTCCGTATCGGAGAATTGGATGCCATTCGCTAATCAAAACTGTGTATCCGCGCGTTTCAAGAAATGCAGCCATCTCTTCCATGTTGTATCCGATTGGCATGGTCTTGGCGTCCTCAAATTCGCAAACGACAACCCGAGGCCTCAATCGTTTCCAGGGAAACCCTTTCAGAGCCATTAAATCGTGCCCCTCGGTATCGATTTTCAGGAAATCGACTTGCTCTATCGAAAACGCGTCGACCAGATGGGCGAGAGTCGTAATGTCGACGTCGCCGACCTTGCGATGGCTTGAACGGAAAGGGGTCAGTGTATTTATTCCGCTACTTTCGTAAGAAGCGTAGAACGGGAGCGTTCCTCCGGATGAGTCGCTGATGGCGACTTTGTGGAGAATGACGTTTTCCTGATCCTGGTATCGCAGGGAAAGCGTTTCAAAGTGTGGCGGGTAAGGCTCAATGGCATGGACCACCCAATTTTTATTGGCAAATGGTTTGAACACGTTTCCGAGATGAGCCCCAACATCTATCAGCGTCTGTGGGTTGCCCTCCTCGTGGAGTTGATCCAGCAACCACTCGACTTCGTCGAACTGAGCATGCTCATCTCTGGGGAACGGGCCTAGTACGGTAGATTTATCCATGAGGGTAGAGGGCGTGCATTGGCTGATCGGGCGAAGAAATTGTTGAGACTTTTAGTTGATTCCGGTGAATCCCTTCCCTAGCAAATGAAAAGTGTCAAATCCGCTTTTGAGTATCGCAATACCCGCTTACGACAGGCCGCGCGAACTCCTGTATGGAATAGAGCGATTTATCCGGCAAATTGAAGGCCGTCATGAAGATGAGGTCGAGATTCGAGTATCGGATGATTGCTCTCCCCATGATTCTCTTGCTGAGGTACGGGACCTGTGTGAAAGGCATTCTTTCCTACATTTCCGGCGATACGATGAAAATGTAGGTCTAGAGAGAAATCTCATCAAATGCACTGAAGAGTGCCGGGGTGAGTATCTTTGGATATTTGGGGATGATGATTTTCTCGAAACACCCGACGCTCTGGAAACCGTCGTGGGGCATCTGAAAACCGGTGAGATAGATGTATTGGTGCTCAATCGTACGCGGCGGAATTTTTCGCTGGATCGGCTGCTGTGGGACAATTGGATGAATCTCGATGAGAAACGCGTCCTCCATTTCGATGGCCTAGCGGAACTTTGCCTGTCGTTTGGATTTATTAGTGTAATTGGATTTGTGTCGGTTAATGTCTTTAAAAGAGAGCTTTTTACTAAGGTCGATTTTGGCAGCTACTGGGGGACAATGTATCCACAATTAGGAGGTATGTTGGAGGCCTTTCACAGTCGACCTGTCCGTTTACTAGGGAATCCGATCGTTTGCCACCGCACCCAAACAGCTGAAGAAAAGAAAGCGGCATTGGGTGGGAAAGAAAGTGAAACTGATTTCATGTCGGATATTGATCGGAGAAACGCGATCTATTTTAGTCACCCCTATGTGAAAATGCTCACTACTCTTTTGAACAAGGAAGCATTCAGTCCGGAAGATGTCGTCAGTATTGAAGAAAACACCGTCATTAACGGAAAGCTAGTTGATTTCTTGATACACACCGTTAACCTAAGTCGCGAAATGGGGCTATGTCACGATCGAAATGTATGGACCAATACAATAGCGTTCTTCGATAGATTGCCGCTTAGCTCTAGCCAAATTGAAGTCGCCAATTTGGCTTTTGGCGATTGGCGTAGCGCTGAGAATTGCCGGACTATATGAGCGAATTGACGATTTCCGTAATCACCCCGAGTTTTAATCAAGCTGATTTCCTTCCGGATTGTTTAGAATCGGTAGAATCGCAAACGGTGAAACCCGTCGAGCATCTAGTTTTTGATCCGGGCTCGACGGACGGCAGTCGGGATATCGCGAAAAGATTCGCGGGGGTGACTCTTGTAGAAGAGCAAGACGAAGGACAATCCGAAGCAGTAAACAAGGGGCTGAAGCGAGCCAAAGGAGATATTATAGCCTGGATTAATTCCGATGACGAATATGCTGAGGAAACGGTATTTGAAGGAGTCTTATCCCGTTTTGGCGAAGAGGATGCTCCGGATATCGTGTATGGGCGTGGCGTATACCTTGATGGAAATGGTGACAAGCTGAGAGATGCGTATGTAAATACTAATCCGGCTACACTCAGCGAGCGGCTTCAGCACGAAGTAGGGCTCATGCAGCCAGCGATGTTTTTTCGTCGATCCGTTGTAGACCGGGTCGGATACTTGCGGGTAGATCGTCACTATACGTTGGATTATGAGTTTTGGATCAGGTGCATAAAGGAAAAGATGCGCTTTGTATTTGTCGATTCAGTCTTTGCTCGAGCTCGTTATCATGAGGCAAATAAGACTTTTGGCAGCCGGGGGAATTCGTACCTTGAAATTTGCAGCGTGGTTAAGGAGCACTTTGGCTATGTTCACTGCAATTGGCTCCAGCGCTATGCTGAGTATCTTAGCGATGGACACGATGGGGTTGTGAAAACCGGTGGTAATTCTGGCCTTAGGAGTCAGGCAGATTTCGAGAAAAGCTACAAAAGACTATTGGCCGCCTACAACGGAGTATACGATACGTTTGCGCAGCTTGCAGCTGAAAGAGCCGGAAAGGGAGAGCAAACAACACTGGCTGAGATGAAGCGACTCGAAGTCGGTTTGCAAACTCCCTGCTACCCGATAGAGCTCAATCGCGAATGGGTTTCCGGACAGACTTGCTACACGGTAGCGGACCGGAGATGGGCGTTTGATTCGGCTTGGAAAGATGCGGAGATTCAAAAGTCGCATAAGTTTCTTCGAAGCGAGATCGCAAAGAGAAAAAATGAGACCTGCGTAATTGTAGGGAACGGACCCAGTCTAAATCTGGAAGATCTGACCCTGTTGGAAGGTGAAGATGTGATTGTTTCGAACAATTCCTTTTTAAGTGACGCGCTTTTTCAGTACGCGAAGTACTACACCGTTGTTAATTACAAAGTGGCGGAGCAAAGCAGCGCTCGGATTAATCAGTTGAGTGGGGTGGCGAAGGTTTTTCCCTACTGGCTGTCCTATTGTTTAAACGCCTGCGATAGTACTTATTTTATGGATGCTATCGGTTATCCCGAGTTTTCCACTGACATGTTCAAGAATATGTCTTGGAGGCACACGGTGACTTTTTTTAATATGCATCTTGCCTATGGCTTGGGCTACAAAAAGGTCGTTATGATAGGGTTTGATCATTCGTATACCCAGCCTGAAGGAGTCAAGGAAGAGGAAGTAATTCTAGACTATAACAAGGACAAAAACCACTTCATCGACACCTACTTTCAAGGTCAGGAATGGCAAGCGGCAGACGTGGGGATGATGGAGGCGATGTATCGATTGGCGAAAGACGCTTTTGAGTCCGATGGACGAACAATTGTTAATGCCACGACTGGAGGGATGCTTAATCTATTTGAAAGAAAGCCTCTCGCGGATGCGCTGGGGAAACGGAGAAATGCTTAGACGAGTTTATCGTAATGTTTGACTTTCTTAGAAAAGATTTTTTGTGGAGAGCGTTGGACGCTGGATATTTGGACGAGTTGGATCGAAAGATTTCCTATCAACTGAAAATTGCCCAAGACCTCTCAATTTACGAACTACTTCGGGATAAGGAAAATCTGGATATAGCGGAGATCGGTGGAGGGAGTTCAAGAACACTGCGTCGACTTGCACGAAATAATCGGTGTGTAAACATTGAGAAATTTGAAGGGCGGAATGCCGGTCCAGATCGTGAGGTGGTGATTGAGGGGGTTCGGAATGTACATGCTTATGTGGGAGATTTCGACAAAGCGATTCAGAACGATTCGTTTGATGCCGTATACTCCGTTTCGGTTGTTGAGCATATTGTAGACGATCAGTTGGGAGAGTTCCACGAAGACTTGTTGCGTATTCTTAAATCGGGAGGCGTCTTTTTCCATGCCATTGACATGTATGTCAAAGACTCGCCGATGGAGTACGCTGAGAATCGCCTATCAGGTTACCGAAGTATGGTAGAGGACAATCGAGTACGGCCTTTTGGTGTGGTACGGGATGTTGCTGCAGTCTTTGAAAGTTCCATGGTATCGAATCCTGATAATATAATGCATGGATGGAATCTCTACGCACCGCACTTAAGTGAGCTACGGCAATCGAGTCAGAACGTTTCGTTAATTGTAGGAGGTATCAAGATATGAGATTTTTAGAAAAAAGTAGCCGCTATCGAAATATTGTGATTGATCAGAAAGGCATGGAAAGATGAGTAAGTCTCAAAGTTGTGTGGCCTTGCTGCCGATGAAGGCGCACAGCCAGCGAGTAGCGGGAAAGAATTTTCGCTTATTTGCGGGGAAGCCTTTATTTAGATGGATTCTTGATACGTTATTAAGCACTGAGAGTATCAGTAGTGTCGTCATAAATACGGATGCTAGAGATTTGCTTGAGTCACATGGACTCGTTGAGTCCGAAAAAATTGTCATCAGAGATCGCAGGTCCGAACTTTGTGGGGATGAGGTCAGCATGAATCGAATTTTGGCAGACGATATCGCGTCAGTTCCATCTGACTTCTATCTGATGACTCACACGACTAATCCCCTATTAACCAGTGAAACGATAGAGCGGGCTTTGAAGCAATTCAGACAAGCGGCGATTGATAATACGGGTGACAGTCTCTTTTCGGTGAATCACCATAAAACCAGGTTTTATCGGAAGGATGGGTCGCCTATAAATCACGATCCCCAAAACCTGATACCAACGCAGGACCTTGAGTCGTGGTACGAAGAAAACTCCAATTTGTATTTGTTTACAGAAAGCAGCTTTAGAGAAACAGGAAGCCGTATTGGAACGAATCCCATCCTGTTTGAGACGCCAAGAATGGAATCGTCAGACATTGACGATATGACGGAGTGGAGAATCGCTGAGGTGTTGGCATTGAGCAAGCAACTCTTCGATGCCCAGTCGTAACAAGATGATTTGTTCACAGATAGTAGAATGCCATTTGTAGCATGTCTAGAAAGGTAGTCATTTTTGGGGCCAGTTTGGCTGGCGAGCGAGCGTTTCGGAATGCGGGTTCAGACGAAGATGTGGTCGCTTTTATTGACAATGATCCGAATAAGCAGGGGACCGTTCACTGTGGAATAGAGGTGCATGCTCCTTCAGCCTTGGTGAACTTGGATTGCGATATAGTGAGAATCGCGAGTTACGGTTCTAGGGAGATCTATCATGAATTGGTAGCTTCAGGTTGGGATGAGGGCCGGATAGAGATCGACTATTCTCCGTCTGATGATGATCTATATAGGATATGGAAGCGAGAACACGCACCACGCTTGAAGGCGTTTAATAATCGCCACCAAGGTGAGGACTGTTTTATCATTGGGAATGGGCCTTCTTTGAGGAAAATGGATCTGTCATTGCTTAATGACTACTATACAATTGGATTGAATAAGATACATTTGATTTTTCCGAGATCAGAATTCAGGCCCAGCTACCATGTTGCCGTCAACCCGATAGTTGTCGAGCAGTCTAGAAGTGTTTTCGAGCGGATGGAATATCCTTCCTTTCTACCCGTGGATTCGCATGCGGTAAATGAGCCGATTTGTGATACTGTTTTTTACATAAACGCGCCTGAGAGCCAGGCCTTTAGCAAAGATGCTACTCAAGCCGTATGCCAAGGATCGACCGTCACCTATGCCGCAATGCAACTTGCGTGGTATATGGGTTTTGAGAATGTATACCTTGTGGGTGTGGACCATTCGTTTTCGGCTATTGGGAAACCCAATGAAACGCAGCGGATGGGAGCAGTGGACCCCAACCATTTTGATCCAAATTACTTTGCTAATCAGGATTGGCAGTTACCTGATTTAATGGGATCAGAGTTTTCCTACCAAATGGGAAAGCGGAATTTTGAAGGAAGTGATCCTCAACGGTACATTTGGGACGCAACCGTGGGTGGTAAGCTTCAGGTGTTTCCGAAACTCGACTACGTGGAAGCGCTGGAAAAGTGCCGGACTCGGAAGATTGGAAAAGGATGAGTAGTGGAACTTACAGAGTGGCTGCACTGGTTTCACTTTATAAGGCCGAACGATTTATTAGAGGAAGGCTCGAAGATTTGGTAGAGCAAACATTATTCCAGCGTGGTGAACTTGAAGTCATCGTTATCGATAGTGCGTCACCTGAAAATGAGTATGGCATAGTTCGGGAGTATTGTGAGAAGTATCCTAGCATAAAGTACAAGAGAACGAACGTTCGTGAGACACTCTATCGTGCGTGGAATCGAGGAATTGAAATGTCGAGTGCTCCTCTTTTGACAAATGCCAATGCGGATGACCGGCTTCGTTTCGACGCTCTAGAGAAATTGGCTGACGTATTGGAAACCAATCAAGAGGCCGGATTCGCTTATGGGGATGCTTACTTGTCTTCTGTTGAAAATGAGACCTATGGGGAGGCGAGTAAGGATACCGTGTTTAGCTCTCAAGAGTATTTTGGTCCGGATCTGCTTTGTCATCAGTTTCTGGGACATCAGGTTATGTGGCGCCGGGCTTTGCATCATGATATAGGCTTGTTCTCGCCGCTGTATAAAGCGGCAGGTGATTACGAGTTTATGCTCCGAGGAGCGATGAGGACAAGAGGTGTGCATGTGCGAGAGCCCTTGGGTTTATTGCTTCGACGCAGGGACTCGATCACCTTTAGTGACGGCACGATGAATCAAGAAGTAGCTGCTTTGAAGAATCAGTTCCGGAAGAAAGAGCATGTGCTAGAGCTTTATAAAACGGAAGGGGTGGATGTTGAGAATAAAGGGTATCCGGAAGCTTGTTACATTGATATGGGAAACCGAGCATTGGCTTATTTGCCTCAATGGGGCGGTGGGCGTCCCGATGCGGATTTTGGGTTTGCCCAATTGTGTTATGGCTGGGCTTTGGGTTCCGATTCGAGGAATCGTTTGACCAACGAAGTGAAACACTGGGCAAAGGTGAACGCCCTGAGTGCAGGTGTGCTTTCGGGCTGTAAAGAAAATGGGGGAAAACCGGCGGAAGTGGAAAGTAGTCTAGACCAAGCCCCTGAAGGAGAAGTTACCCTTTATTGGCCTGATCTCGGACTTCGTGAAAGGTGCGATCGCCTAAACACCGTTTTAGGAGTGCCATCTCCGCGAAATGAAATTCTCGATGGAGAAATGGACTACTGTATGAGCACGGTTGAGCCCTATAGCTACTGGGCCCAGTTAACGGGCATCGATAGGAAAGCGGCATCGGTTTTGAGATCCCATATTGGGGTGGGTCAGCGCCTTTTGATCTGGGGTGCGAGTGCCCGAGGAAAATTGATGCTGAAGGTTCTGGATTTTCTCAGCATTGAAGTTTCTGGTTTCATCGACAATGACCCTACTAAAATTGGTACCTCCATGGGTGAGGTTGCGGTAGTGAAATTCGACCGCGAAGAGGCCATCGCTAAGAATTGGAAAGTGATCTTGGCGGTGAGCGAGCAGCAGCGTGTCTTTATTTTAGAACAGTTGGATAGCTGCGGGCTGAGCGACATTTTACTGCAGGTCTGAGTGGACTGTGTTGTAACTATCCCTCAGAATTCTAATTCCATGTCTGAATTCCAAACAACGGTTGTTATTTGTGCGCGAAATGCAGCGTTGACCATTGCTCGTGCGGTTGAGTCGGCAAGACGCCAAGGGCCGGTTCCCATCATTGTTGTCGACGATGGGTCTACGGACGATACGGCTTCGGTTGCTTTGGAGGCAGGTCAGGGAACGGTTACATTGGTAAGACCTGAACGTAAGTTTGGTCTCGGTAATGCACGGCAAAAAGGCATTGAGTGTGTTGATACGAAATTTGCCATGTGGCTGGATGCGGATGACGCATTGATGCCAGGTCGTATCGCTGCGATGGAGCGTGTGTTGCACGATGGAGCTGACATCGTCTTCGACGAAGCGCATCTAGTGAACTCTACCGATGATAGTCTGATACGGTACTTGGATTTGCCGGTATTCATGTTGGAACCGGGAGCGATGGTCCGGACTTTTGAGCGAAACTATCTTCCCGGTCCCGCATGGCCCGCTGTTAGGACTCAAGTCGCAAAAGAAGTTGGTTATGATGTTACGTTGCCGACCGGTGAAGACTTGGACTTTAATTTAAGGGCTTTGCGATTGGGGGCCCATTTTGGAATGTCGAGAAATATTGGATACAGACAATTCGCCTATACTCACAGTCTTTCCAGAGACCTTTCCCTGCAACGTGGAGCGGTTAGAACGGTGATGAAGAAACATCGCTACGAGGATGTGGAGCAACTTTTTGATCGCTACGGGCTTGGTGGAAGGGTCGCTTTTTGGGCGCTTTGCTCTATGGCGATATTCAGAGAAGAATACGCGGCGGCGGCTCAATTTTTAGAAAAGGCGTTTCCTTCGGGAAGCGACGCGAATGAGATTTTAGAGGAAGAGGGGCCTTTGCCGATCAAGGAGGGCTGGAAGCACGCGTTTTTCGCGGGAACCCTCGAGCTGCTTACGGGCGGTGAAAGGGCTTTGAAATGGTTGCAGCTAGCCGAGGAGATAAGAAAGTCACCGGAAGGAGCCAATAATCTTGGAATCGCCCACCATCGCGCTGGAAATAGAGCAAAGGCGCGGGCCCATTTTGAATTAGCGGATTCACGATTGGAAGGCTATCGCGACGCGTTAATCAATCTTCAAGCCTCTCGGACCCCAAGCCAAATCACCACTCACCCCATCCGTTTGCACTCTTCTCGTAGTGAATATCCAACGAGTTAATTTAAGTCATTACAACATAATGACTTAGGGGAAACTATTCAGCATTGGCTCGGAAATTGCTTTCTTAGGGCGAATTGAGATATTTGTCTAAAATTACCCAGTCTGCCGACTGTTGGCGTTTTGATGGGCGGCATTATTTGCCGTTCCGCTTCGTTTCGCCCTTAATGCTGAGATCATGCATGTAGTAGGATCCATCATTGCTCGAATTGGCAGCAAGCGCCTGACTTATAAGAACTTATTGCCGTTTGAGGGGAAGCCTCTCATCGGATTAGGCATCGAAAAGCTGCGTCAGGCTGCACGAGTTGACGAAATCGTAGTTTCGACCGAAAGCGAATTGATTGCGCGTGTGGCACTCGATTTTGGAGCGACCGTACTTGTGAGGCCGGATGAGTTGGCTTCGGATAAGGCGCCTTCCGTTCCGGTTTTTCAGCATCTTGTCCAACACCATCCCTGCGACGTTCACGTAAATTTCAATATCAACTTCCCCTTGTGTGATCCAGTGGTGATCGACCGAGCGGTGGAGTTGGCAGTTCAAAACGGTGAATCCCTTTCTCGCCCTTATGCCGTCTGGGCCCAAACGCGAACATGTCTCGAGAGCTATGGCGATCCCTATAAGATCTCCGCTCACGATCACGAATTTGAAGATTCGCGGGCAGGGAGAATAGATATCCATACCCTCGAGGATCTCGTTGAAACTTATCGATTGAAGCAAGGTGCCCTACCAGAGGGTTTGCCAGGCGGTTTTCGACCCGAATCAACTCAAGATGAACCTTCTAAAAGTCGATAATTAAATAAGCGAGAGTACCTACGCGAAACCAGAGGAAATTACTCTATGACTCCAATGAAATCCCAGTCTTATCCGAAGATAGCGAAGTTGATTCTGGCCGCTTTTGTCTTAGCAGCGGCATTTGGGCCGTCTATAATGCAAAGCGCGGACCGGAAAACACGTTCTCATATCACCGCTGTTTCGGGTCGTGTTCAGCCGAAGTCGGAGACTGAAAAGACGGCGGCTTCAAACAGGGAAGAATCAGAAAGAGAAAAGAATGGAGAAAAACGTGACAGGGAGGAAGCAGAGAGGATTGCGGAAGATCGTCGTGTTGAACGCCTGGCCGAAAAATTCCTAGCCGAGCAGAAAAAGGAACAGCTTCGTTTGGAAAAAAAGCTGCGCAATGCCGAGGAAAAGCTAGAGAAGCAGCGAGCTGAGGAAGAGCGAAAAGCGGAGAAGGAGTTGGTTCGGCAACTGGTAGAAGAAGAGCGGGCGACCCGGAAAAAAATCGAGGATAGACTGGCTCAGGAGCTTAAGGAGTCCGAGCGGCAATTAAAGGAGAGGCTGTTGGCTGAAGAGCAAGCGATGGTGTTGGAACTCCAGAAAAAAATCGAGGAAGAGGAGCGCCTTGCGAAGGAGTCCCTGCAAGCCCGCCTCGAGCAGGAAGAGGAATTGAAGCTTCAGGAATTGCAGGGGGACCTGAAGGAAAAGGAAGACGCTGCGAAAGAAAAGCTATTGGCGAAACTCGCCGAAGAAGAGCAAGTCGCGAAGAAAGAGATCGAAAAGAAAATCCTAGAGGAAGCTAAAGTGGCTCGCAAGGAAATCGACAATCGGCTGGACGAGCGAGAGAAGATCGCGAAAGCCGAAATGGAGAAACGAGTTGAGCAAGAGAATCTATTGGCCCTGAAAGAACTAGAGGAAAAGGTGAAGGGTGAGGAAATTGCCAAACAAGCGGCACTGAAAGCCGAGCTCCGAAAAGAAGAGCGGGAAGCTCTGGCTGAAATCAGCCAGAGATTGGAAGCGGAGAAGAATCAGTTGAGTGAGCGCAAGGCACGTGAACTTGCTGAAACGGAAATGAAACGACCCGCAGATTCTAAAAGCAAAAATTCTCTACAGTCGGTTGAATTGAGTGAATCGTATAAGGGGGACGAATACAAAAGGCCTTCACTTTGGGGCTCGTTTAAACGAGTCCCAAGACAGTTGATGGCGAGTGTGGGAAATTTGTCCATTCCTTCAAAAGTAGTTTATCCAGGCTACTTGGCTTATCGCGCACCGCCGCCATTGCGGTTTTCCGATGACCTATCTTTGACTAAAAGGCCCCCTGCTCCCGCATTGCCTGAATTTTCGATTCTGGCCCCGGGAAGGGGATCGCTTACGGTTGAGACCAGGTTGAGCGAAGAAGAGGCGAGGAAACAGCAGTTGATGAATCAAGTTGTATTCGAGATGGAGCCTCACACCATTGTCTCGGGAAATATAGATACCACGATTCCGCGTGAGATCGAAGAGCGCGATCGGCTCCTGATAGAGGAGCCTGAAGAATCCGTGGTTAGACCAGAGGAAGTGCTGATCTTTTTCGAGAATAAAAGAGATAGTGATAGTACGCGGACAATCGTTCCGTTTTCTCCCGCCCGCCCGTCGCAAAAGGCACCCGTGCAAAGTGGGGCCACCTACAATAGAAACTAAGTGTTAAGATGTGTATAAAAAATTTAACGACAAAAAGAACCCTCTGGCTAAGTCTCCTAGGTCTCTTGCTATATGCCCAACCATCAGCCTTGGGGGCGGAAGATGCGGGTCAAGCCGCTGAGGGTGACCACGGCGCGGCAGAGTCGCATGGGGATGAAAGCGTTGCCGATGGGAAGAACGAGAATGTAATTCTGGTTCTGGAACCAAAAAAGCGGATTGATCCGAAAGATGCTGCGGTTGATGTTCTGAAATATCTCAATCTTGGTCGATCCCTTTGGAAGGGAGGTGACCACCTTATGGCGGAGAAGTATTTCGCGGCGGCATTGGGTGTGCCCATTGATCTGCCTGAAAAGGAGCAAGTGCTCTTTGAAATGGCAGAATTGTATCGTGAGGAAAAAATGCTTCCGAAGGCGGCAGCGATTTATGAACGCCTCATTGAAGAGTTTAAGAAAAGCCGACGCTTGCCTACCGTCTACATGGAACTCGGAAATCTATACCGGGAAATGGGTGGTCTCAAAGTTGCGATTTCCAACTACTACATGGTTCTGAATTCCTCTTTGAACATATCGGTTGACCAGGTGGAGAAGGCACGAGACTTATCATTGAGAGCGAAGCTGGAGATTGCGGAAACTCATGCTGAATTACTAGAGTATGCGGAATCATACCGTCATTACGAGCTACTGTCGAAACTCAATTTAAAACCTGCTGATCGCATGCGAGTAAATTATCGTATGTGCAATCTCTTGTACGAATTAGGCAGATACCAGCCAGCTGTGAATAAGCTGAAGGAGTTTCTGGATACTTATAAAATGTCGGCACATGCTCCCGAGATCCGATATTTACTCGCGAAGTCGTATGAAAAGCTGAATCGGAAACCGGAAGCGCTTCGAGAAGTTGTGCACATCCTGCAACGCCAGTCGAGTCCGGACACCGCTCATGAAGGAACGGCCGACTATTGGAGGCAGAGAACGGGAAACGAGCTAGCGAATGAATTCTATCAGAAACGAGACTACCGAAGCGCACTGACTATCTATCAATCGCTAGCAAAGTATAGTGCGTCGCCCGAGTGGCGCTGGCCTGCGATTCACCAAATCGGACTATGCTTTGAGCGGCTTGGTCTACCGGATAAAGCGATTTTGGCTTATCAGGAAATTCTGACCCCAGAAGGCGGAGCGGAGAATGAAGAGTCACTGAGTTCTGGTTTGAAAACTTTGCGCGAGATGGCGAAATGGAGGCTTGAACACTTGAATTGGGAAGGTGATCTTGTCGCTCGTCTAAAAGTGTTGGGTGCCCAATAATTCGAGCCATGGAGTCAGAGCAGATCGAGCAGATACTTAGAGAGCACATTAGATTGTGTTCGGACATGCACGAGCTTTTTATTGAAGAGGGTCGGATAATGAGGACGACAGGATCCCCTCCGGATGAGGTATTTCTGAAAAAGAAAGAGGGTTATCTCCCTGTATTGGAGAAGGGGCTCGAGTTCCTTCAGCGTATCAATGAAGATCCTACTTCATTTCCGCGGGGACTGGATTCCTTGGTTGAAGAGGCCAGGGCCCAAGTGATGAAGCTGATGATGCTCGACCGTGAAAATGAGCGACTGTTGCTGAAGACGTCGCTCCCTCCAAAAATGAAGCAAGCATACGGGAGGGTCGCGGCGGGACAAGTCTCCAAGGCTTACGGAAAATACGGAAACGCCAAGGCTGACTAAGGAGCCTTAGACCGCAGATTCGAGGGTCGTTTCGGCGGTGCTTTCGACCAATGCCACGAGCTCTTTTATATTGAATGGCTTAGGAAGCGTAGCAACCAGATTGCTATACTGCAGGTGCTCTGCTTCTTCCGAAAACCCGGATACGATTATGAACTTGGTTTTGATGTTCTGCCAACCAGATAGGAATTCGAGAACCATTTCCCCAGACAATCGCGGCATTTTGAGATCGAGAAGAACCACATCGAACTGATGATTCGGATCAGAAAGAACCGATACGGCGTTATGGCCGTCGCACAGCACGGAAACCTCGTGGTCGTCACCGAAAACGGTAAAGAGGAGAAGGCGTATCGCCGGATCGTCGTCAACAATTAGAATCTTCATTTAGAGTGGGAGTTCGGTCGTTTTAGTTAATCGGATTTCTGGAGCGATTCTAAGGATGAAACGCAAGCGATGGTTCTCTTTAGCGATGCCTTTACAGCTCAATTGTCTCCGAGCAGGCAGGGTTTTCTAGCGCTTTGTAGGACCTGTTTATGCGGGTCGGGCATCTCGAAGAGAGAGTGGTTTATCTTTCCATAGAAATTCCGAAGCTCAGCTTCCATGATTCGCGTGGTTTCGCGGATGGAATTGATATCGTTGATTTCAATCCAGTACTTCTCAGTTGTGGTCTGCAGAAACTCGATTTTCTCGGCCAGTGATGCCAGCGTATTGAGACTGGCTTGAAGCATCAGACCATCGGAAGGATAACCGGTTGCGCTTTTGGAAATAGAAGGCTCCCCGATCGAATTCGAATTAGGTTTAACGATCGTTGGGGAACTCGATCCACTTTCGTTGGAAAGATCCTTCACGGCGTCCAGAAGGGTGCGGTAGTTGAATGGTTTCGGAAAAATCTTGCTCGCTCCAAGTCGATTGAACTGTTTCTCAGACTCTGGGCTCAAGTATCCCGTAAGCACGATCACAGGGATCGAAGGGTGAGCTTTTTTTATCGCTGCGATTACTTCCAGCCCGTCCTGTTTTGGCAGGTGGTAGTCTAGGATAATCAAATCGGCCGCAGAATGGACGCCTTTCTCGATGCCATCGGTCCCGTTGTCGGCTTCGTCGATGTTAAAGTCCTCTTTCAGAACTTCCCTTACGACCATGCGTAATGCGGGATCGTCTTCGACGAGTAGTACGTTTTTTTTCATCTTAGTTGTCTCCGTATTGGTGCTGGAAAGCTTTGTGCCTGAAAGAGGCATTGTGAATCTGTTCGGACCCGAGCATCTCCCTGCCGGCGAACAGAATGGCGAGGGGAATTCCCGAAGTGGATCGGATCGGGTATTTTGAGCCTCTCAACCAAGTATCTCCCCATGAAAGTGAAATGAGTTCCTTGACATGGTGTTTGGGGCGACAGGTTTCTATAACGTCCCGATCGTCGCAGGCATGGAATGGATTGGCCCCGAGGGAGAAGGATGGTTTTTTGACGGTCCGATTTGGCTCAAAGGGTGATTGGTAAACTTCGAGGAGCCGTCGACCCGCCCGGTTGAGATAGAAAATGTCGTCCCGGGTAAAGTAGCCGAATACGCAGTAGTTCAGGTTCTCGAATTCTGCCACGTTGGCTTCGAGAAGAGAATCTACATCGTTGTGCTCGAAATTGAGAGTCTCAATGGCGGCGTCTAATGCCTCTGGCAAAGAGGATTGAAGCAGTTTATCGTAGTTGGGCATAGAAGGCAAAGTGTTGAATCAACTCTACTATAGGGGGAAATCGGCACGAAATGCGGTTTTCTTTAGCGTAAAGTGCCTAATTGTGTTGATGGAAGAGCCGATCGGGAAACCACGTGGATGCCGTTCCTTTCGTAGATTGAGGAGGAAGTTCTATTGAGTCCCCGACAGGCTTTCGAATTCCGTTGAAATGAGGTTCAATTCTGTCCGTTCGGGAGGGCTAGTTTTGCTTTTTCAACACGCTCCTGACCTTCTAATAGGGCTCTTTCGAGTGTGTCTTTCTCGATTGAAAAAGCATCGCTGGCCATGTCGAGGGCCCAGGTATCCCGCCCGTCATTGCAGCCGATCACTCCTGCTGCCCAGTTCGCGACTTGCAAGGCCCCTGCTAGCTCTTTGAATTCACCGGCTTCGTTTGGCGTATATTGATAACGAATGGGAAGAAATACTTCCGCGGGGAAATTCCACTGTTCTAGCATTTGGGAACCTGCCTGGGCGTGGTCAAAGCCTAGCCTGCGAGTCTCCGCCGAGTTGATGGAGATTTTCTCGGTTTCTATCTCCCTGAATATGTCGGCGTACGCTTCGCCGCAGGCGTGATGAAGAGCGAGCTTCCCAATATCGTGAAGAAGGCCGAGGGTGTAAGGAAGGCCATCAAGCGGAGACTTTGAGTCGGCGATAATCTCCATTACATAAGCCACCGCGAGACTGTGAATCCAGAGACCTCCTCTTTCTATTTCCATGCTTGAAAGCTCGCCGTCGAGGAATGAGTTGCTTGTGACTGCCGTGACGATTCGGTAGATCTCTCGTATTCCAAGAATCGATACGGCCTCACTCAATTCAGCCACTGGACTTGGAGGGGCGTAAAGGCTGCTATTAGCGAGTTTAAGGACTCCGGTTACGATTGAAGGGTCCGTTGCGATTAGAGAGACGACGTCACCAGCATCTGTATCCGAATTTCGCATCATCGAAATCAGTTTGGGCAGGATTTCCGGGGCGGCGGGAAGCGCCTTCGTGTTTTTTACCAGATCGGAAAGGTTCATGCGAGGCTAAGTTTTGCAGTTCCTAAAGTTGACTGGATGACCACTTCTCCTGTTTCAATGTCGAGTTGAAGCGCTCGATTGCTGACACCCCCTACGTCCGCCTTGATTACGGAGATACCCAATTCGATTAGGGCCTTTTTTGTTGCCGCTATGTTGCGCTCACCGATTTTGAACATGTCGGAACCAGTGAGTACAGAGGCTCCTCCAGCGACGAATGCTTTTACCTGTTTTCGTTCCGCACGAAGCGCAGAAAGCTTATGGAAGAACGATGGAATACCGGTGTCCGCAAACATGGCTGGCTGGCCGCTAGCCTTTTGTGGCGAAAGTCTGGAATCAGGCAGCATGAAATGGATAACCCCTCCGACTTTGACATGGTTGTCATAAGCGACGATAGCGATGCAGGAGCCGAGGGAGTGAGTGGCAATCGTTTCGGTCGGGTTGGTGGAAACAACCATGTTTCCAACGCCGACGATGGCGTTCTGCTTTGTGGCGCTCTTAAGTGTGGCGGCTCCGCTCATTGGTATCGCTCACAGGGAAGCGAGCCCGCCCGAAATCTCTAGGTTTACCACTTTATCTATGTCTAGCAGTGTCAGTACACCGCCCTTGACGTTTGCGGTGCCAAGACAGACTTCGCTCGATGCGGTAGAAGCTGAGTTTGAGGAAGGTCCGAATTTAGACTCGGTTATGGGGATCACTTCATCAACGGCGTCCACGATGAGTCCGAAAAGACTGCTGAATCCTCCTCCCTTCTCAACATCAACTACGATAACGCAGGTGCGATCGGTGGTATTGCCTGCCTCAAGCCCTAGCCTTACGCGTAAATCAACCACGGGAGTCACTTTACCCCGCAGATTTATCACTCCCTTAATGTGTGCCGGCATTTCGGGAACGGGGGTGATCTTTTGCATCCGGATAATTTCCCGAACCAGAAGCACTTCGATACCGTAAGACTCATTTGCCAATCTGAACGTCAAAAACTTCCCTGAAGAGAAGTTAACTGGAGACGGGTCGGCTTTAACTGAAGTCTTAGTGCTCATGAATAAAATCGCTCTTGGGCCGGAAGATGTGGAAATGCCGGATCAGTAGCTAGATCGACTCTCGGCTGCGGTTCTTTAACCTATCAGAACAAGGCGGTGTTGAGAGCGAGCGCTTCGCCCTTTTACCGAAATACCATCAATCGTTGAGTGATCGGGTTGGCGAAGTCGTGTTCCTTGATTTTCTTGATGATTCCGTGAGTCAGGCGGCGTTCCTCCGGAATGAGCAAGAGACCCGAGGGACTGTAAATCCCTTTCGCCAGAATCATTCCGGGCTCCAGCTCGGCGAGCGTCAGTTCCTGTACCTTTTTCGGAAGGTTGATCAAGTTCGAGCTTTTCATAAAAAGCCGAACTGCCTCGGGATGATAGCTTTTTCCCGATTCGCGTATTACGTACTCGAGCGCTTGGTCCTTGGGAAGCGCGCATTCCACAAAACCGACGGCGACTGCCAGGTGCCTCGC
>JAUHWE010000451.1 GCA_030424825.1 Verrucomicrobiia bacterium | reverse complement strand
GCTATTTGGCGGGAATTGTTACAGGTACGAAAGAGAAGGAGTCTGTCTGGAGCGAAAAATACGGGATTAAGAAATCGAATATCTACAACTACGAAAACTTCGATTCGATCGTATCCAATAAGGAGATTGATATCGTTTACATTGTTCTTCCCAACTCGATGCATGCGGAGTATACAATTCGTGCGGCGAGAGCGGGCAAACACGTGATCTGCGAAAAGCCGATGGCGCTGAACGCCGCGGAAGGGCAGACAATGATTGATGCCTGCAAGGCCAATGGAGTCATGTTATCGGTCGGCTACCGTTTGCACTTTGATCCCAATACGATAGAGATTATGAAGTTGGCCAAAGAGAAGCCGTATGGCCCCGTCAAATACGTACAGTCCGAGGCGGCCTTCTCCATGGGCAATAATCTCGACGCTTGGCGCTTGAATCGCGAGTTAGCCGGTGGCGGTGCCGTTATGGATATGGGGATCTACTGTATTCAGGCTGCTCGATACGCAACGGGTGAAGAGCCGATTGCTGTTCGAGCTCAGGAGATCAAGACCGACTGGGAGAAATTCAAGGAAGTGGATGAGACGGTCACGTGGCAGATGGAGTTTCCAAGCGGCGCTTACTCGAACTCGACGACGTCCTACAATCTAAGGGCCAATCGCCTGTATGTAAGTTATGCCCAAGGAGCGGCTCTTCTGGAGCCCGCAACTAAATACACGGGAATTACTGGGCAGGTTTTCAAAGGTCAAAATCCCGTCAGAACGCTCGATGTTCAGCCTGTCAATCAGCAAGAGCGGCAAATGGATGGCTTCGCTCGCAGTGTTCGAGAGGGAGTTCCATCGATTGTCTCGGGTGAGGAAGGATTGAGAGACCTGAAAGTGATCGATGCGCTTTACCGCTCTCTCGCGAATGACGGGAAGCGAATTGAAATTTGAAGGCATATCAAAGATCGTGTCCCCCGGTTGGCATTCGAATGAATATCGTTTTGTGCCTCTTTTCTATTAGAAACGCTAATTGAATTATTGATGGGATGATTCTACTCTCTTATGGGAATTAGCTTCTGTCAGTAGGGCACCTAATTCCAAATCACAGTCTCTGAAATTCAATGAATAAGGGTCATTTTTCTTTCGTCTAATTGCGGTAAAAGCGCTTATATGAAATATCACAAGCTACTGTTTCATACGGAGTTGTGATGCCCTAGGAAGACTGAAAGGAGTGACCGGAAAATGAGAAAGCTATCTTATGCCACAATAAAACGGATACGACTGGACATTTGCATGGCAACCGCGTTGTTCGCCCTATCAGCTCTCTACCAACCTGCGGCTCTCGGGCAGAATCACAGCCGTTCGAAATCGTCGAGTTCAAGCGTGCAGTCGCCATCGAGACAAAGCACGTCTACCGCTTCTGCTCCCCGGCGTTCCACTTCCTCCTCGAATCACTCGCGTGCGAGTTCATCTCGCAGCTCAACGCCTTCGAGTCGTTCCACGGCATCCGTATCTCCGCGGTCTAGCCGCAGCTCGAGTGCCCCGTCGTCTAGAAGTCCCACGGTTTCTCGTTCGTCACAGCCGAGCCGTTCCTCTCCGACGACGTCGCGGCGTTCCACTTCGTCCCCTTCAGTCAGGCAGCAAAGTTCCTCTTCGCGCTCTTCGCCCTCGATTTTCTCCCCTTCACGAAGCTCGAGCAGCACCTTGTCTTCGAGGAATTCCTCGTCTAGCTCTAGAGTCACGCAGTCGAGGCCTCAAGCGTCACCCCGTCAACAGATCTCTGCGCCTCGACGTTCGAGCACTTCTTCCGCGAGTTCTTCCAGCCCCTCTCGTCCTAGCATCACGCGAACTCCTAGTAGCCGGTCTTCTACCAGTAGTGTACTTCAACCTGAGAGAGCGGCCCCTTCTTACTCGTCTGCTCCAAGACGCTCGACGAGCTCGACAACGACGACGTCCCGCTCGTCGTCTTCTTTGATCAGCCCGACTCGATCTCCGGAACGAGCCACTTCAGCCCCTCGAGTTTCATCCACTTCAATCGAATCAAAACGCTCGAGCTCCATTACGCGTTCGAATCGCAATGAATCGGAAGGGATTCGATCCGCTGGTCGATCCACAGGAATCACTCTCCGCTCAAGTGGCAGTTCAGCTGTCCGAAATTCGCCTTCTTATGGGCGCTCTAGCAGTGAATCAAAAAACCAAGTAGCCGCGTATTCAAATGTGACAACCGGCACTCCACCTAGGAGGCAGATTTCGAGCAGCACCGCGTCGATGAGCGCGGCTTCCAGTCGATCCTATTCTGAGACTCCTCCCGAGATTCGGAATTCATCGTTGTTGCAACCTTCCAGGGTGAGTGAGCAAAACGAGGCGATGGGAAGACCGTTGGAACGCGAGCTTTCATCGGCTGCGGCGATTTATTCTCAAGACCGGCGTGGGTCACGCAGTGCCTACAATGGTTCGCGAAGAGAAGTCTCGAATCGATCGGAAGAGGTGCGTGAAAGGCAGCGGGAACTCGCGGTTTCAAAACTCACTAAATCTGTCGGAGAGGCGCCCCGCAGATCGAACATCGTGGCGACGCGATCCAATAATGGGCACACATCGCATGGAGCGCCGCGAAAGGTCGCGAAAATTGCCCATTTCGATATCAGTCACAAGCATGTGCATGGAGCCAACTGTGGGCACCACAACTACAATGGCCGCTGGCACGATTACTCAAGGCACCATCGGCATGGTCCTGGATGCGGGCATCATTTCCATGGAGGATCCTGGGTGTCCTTTTCAATTGGACATCGGCACGGCCCGGGTTGTGGCCACTTCTACGATCATGGGTCCTGGCTTTCACATTCTGGAATCCACCATCAGGGAGTCGGCTGCGGGCACTATTTCTGGGGTGGCGTTTGGAGAAACTATTCCCGGTTTCATGTTCATTTCGATGGCTGTGGCCACTATCGGTCCGGTAGCGTCTGGTTTGATTTCCCGTTGTCTCATCGCCATTCCTCGTCGTGCGGGCATCTGTATGATGGTCTAGGGTGGTACACGCATGGCCACGTGGGCCATGTCCATGGATCGGGATGTGGACACTACTACTATGGAGGGGTTTGGAGCATATATCCAAGAACATACTACACGCGGGGAAGGAGGAATAGCTTTTACTTCTTTGTGAATCTCGGAGATTTCCGCCGCCGCAATGTGCCTGAATACGTGTACGAACGATCGGTATACGTTGAGGATGAGCCAATAGATGTTTATGAGGATTCGAATCCTCTGAGCCGCGCGTACGCAGCCTTTGCCAAGGGGAGTTTCTATGAATCGGTGATCGCATTCAACGAATCAATCGACTCGGATCCCGAAAATGGGGTTTTGTATTTAGCCCGTGCCCAAGCGCACATCGCGATAGCAGACTATCGTACTGCTTATGAAGACTTGATTCGCGGGATGGAACTAGTTCCAGAATGGACGGAAGTTGAATTCAGTATTGCAGAGCTTTACGGAAATCCAGAATGGTTTGAAGCGCATTACGAATCGCTTGCTCGTTGGGTAGGTGACTATCCAAGGGACTACAAGGCGCACTTCGTTCTTGGATACATCCACTATTTCCAACAGGACTACGCGGCTGCCAAAAGTGAGTTTATTTACGCGCTCGCTTGGGACAAGAACCATCCGCAAGCGACCATGTTGATGGATTCTATTCTGGCCTACGAGGCGGAAGCGGAGGTCCTCGCTGCGGAGAATGAAGACTTGGAAGCCGTCGAGGAAGAGCAAGAACTCTAAAAAAAACGCTGCGACCCCAAAGGGTGCAGCGTTCGAAATAATCGGGTAGGGATGGATTTGCTGACTAGGCGTCGTCGCCCCTAGGGCCACGTGGTCCGCCACCACCTTGTCCGCCACCGCGAGGACCTCGTCCTTGGGGCATGGTAGCGAATTCCTCCTTGGTAAGTTCACCATTCTCGTCTGCGTCCGCTTTTTTGAAGGCAGCACTCATCTGCTCCTTGATGCGAGCGGCCATTTCTTCGGGATCCCGCTGCTGTTGCTGCCCCTGCCCCTGTCCACCGCGACGATTCATCATTTCGATGCGGGAATTGACGAGTTCATCGAGACTTACGGTTCCGCTCTCGTCCTTGTCGGCCAGAGCGAAAAAGTCGGGACGCTCGCGGTCGCCGCCGGGTCCTCGAGGGCCGTTTTGAGCGTTGGTAGTGGTGCTTCCCGCAATCAGAAGAGACGACAAAAGAGTGATAATTTGTTTATTCATAGAAGTAATCGAATTGATGGTTTAATTCGTGGGTGGCTTCGTTGCGAAACCGTGTCGTCTAGTTGAACGCCCGTTTAAGTTGCGGGGTTTCAGTTATTTCCTAAACAGTGTCGTGTCAGACACTCGCTTAGAATGGGTTTTCATACCAAATGACTCCGAGACCGACTCGCTTTCCCTCGACTGGATGATGTTCCTCGCAGGTGAGAATGTCGAGGTCCCCGTCTAGATCGAGATCAACGAGTTCGATTCGATCGAATTTGATTCCCTCGGGACCGCTAATCCCGAATGACTCCCACTGTTTAAGCGGCATGTTTCTGCTTTGACGCAACCAGAATACACCTTGGAGGGGCGGTTCTGCGCTTTCGCAATTTGCGACGAGATCGGGTAGCCCGTCGCCATCGATATCTCCTACAGCGACCGCTTTTGCCCGAGCCGCATACTTCGGATACTCGACTTCCTCAAGCGTCCATGAGGTCCCAGAAGAGT
>JAUHWE010000450.1 GCA_030424825.1 Verrucomicrobiia bacterium | reverse complement strand
TCGAATAGGCATTGTAGCCGGAATTCGTACCCACTCTTCCCGTACGTGTCCGGCCATAGCCCAGAGGAAGGATGATCGAATAATTATCAAGTCCCGGAAGAATTTGAATACCTCCCGTAACCTCGCGACCCCCGATTGAAATTTTGCCGACAGGAGAATACGATCGGCCATCTTTCACGACGTTCGGATTCTTGCGGGTGATCTGCAAAAGCGAATCCGGCGCTACGATGTCCAGCTCATTGGCGAGACGGGGGCTTACGTAAATCGCGTTGTCCCACGTCATTTTGGTCATGGGATCGGGACATTCCTGAAGCCAGCCATTGTTGGCAAAACGGCCATCATCGACGCAAGGGTCGACGGAGAAAACGACTTCCAAATTGTCTTTGCCGGTTGGAGACTCCGGAGTCTCGGCATCTTCGAGCACGTTCGCCAATTTCATTCCCGAAATCAGGGATCGGTTTACCTTGTATCCCGAGTCGTTCAGATATCCGTCATGGATGAACTTGTCGAACGCGCGTTTGCCTTTCGGCCCTGCCTTCTGGAACGTTTCGTAGACGAGACTGTACCCATCCGCATTTTCTTCTCCCACCAAACGGCCCAGCAACTCGATTTCCGAAATGCCGTCAAACAGGGGCAAGATCATGGGCTGTTGCGCGAGGACATCGCCACTATAGGTGCGACCGTCCCCCCAGGACTCTAAGTAGTGAGCCGGAGCATTGTAGACGGGATTACCCCCAGAGATAATCAAAGTATCAATAGAACCGGCATCAATGGCCTCACTTAATTCCTGGATACTTGTGGATGGGTTCGCTTCGACTTCAACCAGCTTGAGCGTCTTGCCCAGATTTCCCAGTTTCTCGTTGATCAGCAACGCGATTCCCTGAGCCTCTTTGCCCAATTGAGGACCGGCATAGACAAGGCTCTTGCCCTTGAAATGCTCCAGATCGGCCATGGCCTTGCTGATCCATTCCTTCGTTTCAGAATCGAGTCCTGCGGAAAGCTTTTCGAAAATCGGCTGAAGGGCTTCGCCTTCCACACCCAAATTGATCTCAAGCGCCGCTGCGGCCAGAAGCGCCGTCATGTGGCTGGTCGCGAGGCGCTTGCGGTGGTCCGCCATCGCTCCGGTCAGGCTAAAGCCGCTTTCCGCTACGTAAAGCCGGTTCATCTCATCCTTCGAAGAACGAACGCGACGGCCATCGGCAAATTGCTTGCTCAGTCCGAGGCTACCGGGGTTGTCGCCCAAAAAGTCTCCATCAACACTGAGGATGCGCTCCGCATCGGTAAGGTCATACTTTGGCTCGAGATTCGAACCCGCGATTAACGCAGCCGCCTCCTTGGGATTGTCCATCGCCACCGGTTCGAATTCGGACCAGGTCGCATTAGGATACGCCTTAAGGAAAGCCTTTTTCAGGCGAAGGCGGGTTTGCGAAGAAGATTTCTCCGTCAATACGGCAACGCCTTTGCCCTTAGATGAGTCGAAGGACGCTTTGAGATCCTTGAGAACGTCAAAGGCCTTTTCCTTGGTAAGGTTGGCCCCGTCCTTCGTGTAGCGAGTCGAGCGGTCCGGATCGTAAAGCTCAAGCAAGGACGCTTGCGCCTTGAGACTGGTTCCTCCGCTGTAGCCCTTGTAGTCCGAGTTGCCTTCGATTTTGGTCGGGCGTCCAGCGTGAGTTTCCACGAGCAAGGGAATGCTTTCGCCTCGCAGCGAAAACTGGGACGCGTAATACAGTGGCTGGCCGGGAATCTGGTGCTCCGGCGCCTTCGAGTGCGGCAAAATATTGGACTCCGGACGACGGCAACCGGTAAAGCCCACGCCGCCCAATGCGAAGGAGGCCGCCATGATCTTGAAGAAATGACGTCGATCGACTTCATTCATCTCCGAAGCTTCAGGGCCGAATTCGCGCTGAACCTGCTCAATGAACTCGGGAGATTGCGACAACTCGTCCAGGCTTCGCCAGTAGCGAGGCCCCGATTGCTCTGCCTTAGTGGAAGGTGTGGAATTGATTGGTTTCATCGGTGGCAGCCTGAGCAACTTTGAGGAGGGTTAATGTTCCACTCTTCGACGAACTTCAATCCGTCTTCGATCTGGCCTTTCTTGCCGCCTGGGTGAACCCAATCCAAATTGGTCACCAAGTCGACAGGACGAATATGCTCTTCAGGATTTCGGTGACAGTCCAAACACCAGCCCATGCTGAGCGATTGGTCGTGAGTCACCACTTCCATCTCGTTCACTTTGCCATGGCATTCCACGCAGGAAACGCCGCGGTTCACGTGTACGGAGTGGTTAAAGTAAACGTAGTCCGGAGTTTCATGCACGCGAACCCAAGGCACCGGATCGCCGGAAGCAAAGCTCGCCCGTACGGGTTCAAGCAGCTCGCTGTCCGTCTTGATTTGACTATGGCAGGACATGCAAGTGCTCGCCGCCGGGATATTGGCGTGTCCCGACTCCTCGACTTTGCTATGGCAGTACCGGCAGTCCAATCCGAGCTCGCCGACATGGAAGCTGTGATCGTAAGGCACAGGCTGCGCGGGCTGATAGCCGACGCGAGTATAGCTTGGAGTTGCATAATAGGTCACTCCGGAAACAACTGCGGCCGCCAAGATAAATAGAAAGACGATTATCTTTAACGGAAGCGCGTTAGACCACTTTGGGAACACTTTTGACATGACGTGATATTCGTTTTCGCTCTATTATAATATAGAAACGGCCTAGGCGGATCCCGATTCTCTCCTAGAAATCGACTTAGGATCGTTTCGCAGGTTGAACGCAGTCGCCACTCTGTCTGGATCCGATGATTGGGTTCGCTTTTGGCTAAGCAACTTTGGCAGTGCGATGAATCCTGAGATTGCGGCCAGCGATCTGAGAATAAAGGATTTGCGGGAATTTACGGAACTCACTGTTCGGAGGATGGTCAATTTCAACGTTCGGGAGTGAAGGAAAGGCTGCTTAAATAGCAAATAAAATTTGGCGGGTTTCGGCTTCAGTGTGGTTGGTTATTAGATAGGCCTTTGAAACGGAACTGAAAATCTAATGACAAATCGAGAGATTAATCGGAAAACTACGGCCTCTCTTCCTCTAGGCGCGATCCGATTGATCAGATGAACTGTCCGTCCTGCATCCTCAATATCCGATCGCACTTCTCGGCCAAATCGGGATTGTGGGTAACAATCAAAACAGCCTGCCCCTTCTCTTTTGCAAGACGTGTTAGTGACTCGAACACCATTAGCGAGTTTTTGACATCCAAATTGCCAGTCGGCTCGTCTGCGAGCAAAACACCGGGCGTATTCGCCAAAGACCGCGCAATCGCCACTCTCTGCTGCTCGCCTCCAGAAAGTTGAGACGGCAATCGGTGCGTCTTTTCACCAAGCCCAACTTCTTTCAATAGAGCATGGGATTTTTCCTCCATTTCCTTGTGGCTAAGCCTTCCGAGTTTTCTCATCGGCAGCATCACGTTTTCCGCCGCGCTAAATTCGGGCAGCAGGAAGTGAAACTGAAAAACGAATCCGATGTTTTCCCCACGGATACGCGTGTGTTCACCGTCATGGTTCGGAGGTACCTCCTCCCCTTGGACCAAAATGGAGCCTGAGTCCTGCAGATCCAGAAGCCCCAGCAGATACAGCAACGTACTTTTCCCGCATCCGGAAGGTCCTACAATCGCCGAAACCTCACCTCGATAGAGCTTCAGATTCACGCCTCGCAACACGTGCACGCGAGTCTCGCCTTCGCCCAGATGCTTGTGAAGTTCGCGGCACTCCAGAGCGACTTGCCTTTCCGATTCCGGATCTGGCTCACTCATGCCGCCGTTCCCCTAATCACATCTCCAGGAACCAGCCTTCCCGCCCTTCTCGCCGGGGCGAAGCTGGCGATCATCACAATGATGACCGCGGCGATCACCGCTTGGACATAGTGCCATACGGTCGAATTGACCACGAAGTACTCCGTAGCGAAAATCCCGGATAGAGGCATCGGCAGGTAGGAAATCCCAAACGTAATCAGATATCCCATTCCGCAGCCCAATATCGTGCCGCAAATAAGCACGATCACGCCCTGCCACAGAAAGATATTGGAAATGTCATTACGCGTATAGCCCATCGATCGGAGAATGGCGATCTCTCGCGTCTTATCCATGACGATCATAAACAAGGTACTGAACATCCCCAGTCCGGAAATGATGATTATCGTCGAGACGGTGATCGCTGCTGAAATCTGCAAGGTCTTAAACAGCTGCATCCACGATTTCTCCCTTTCCTGCCAGGGAGCTGTGAAGTGCTTCGCGACTCGCTCGATCGCCTCCGCATCCACCATGGCATGATCCCTATCGTAAAGGCTGACTTGAATAAAGCTAACCCCATGCGGCTTCTTCAATAATGACCGAGCCGCACTCAGGTGCATAAACACACGGGTCTTGTCGATATCCGACACCCCTGTCTCGAAAATCGCAGAGATCTTATACCTTCGCTGCTGATCCACTGCCCGAATGATAATCGAGTCACCCACCGTCACATCCAAACGCGCTGCCATCTTGTGCCCCATGATGATTCCCATAGTAGCACCTCTGAATTCTTCGATGGAACCCAGCTGTATCTGGTCCTCAAGGGCGGAAACCGCGATATGCTCGTCGACCAGTATCCCGTAGACCTGGCCGTTGTCTTTCCGGAGCGGACTCTGCAGTTGAATGCTTCCTTTGATCACCGGGGATGCGGCTTCG
>JAUHWE010000449.1 GCA_030424825.1 Verrucomicrobiia bacterium | reverse complement strand
CGATTGCCTGGCCATCCAGATTTTGGATCCAGACGAGCTGGATCTTCCTCAGGACCGTGTGACCCGCTATTTGGATAGCGAGGTGGAGGGGGAGGTGACAACCTATCCGGAAACGGCACGCTCGGCCTACGAGGAACAGATGGGGGCGTTTCTTGAGCGTTTGAAAAAGGGCTTGGCCCAGTCTCAAGTGGATTTCCTTCAGTTGGTGACCACGGATTCAGTGGGAGTGAGTTTGGCCAAATACTTTGATCATCGGAGACTGCGTTAGATCATGTTGAACTTCTTAAATCCAGTGCTGCTTTTTGGCTTAGCGGGCCTTGCAATCCCCATAGCGATTCATTTGGTGAATCGGCAGCGGGCGGTGCCGCTTCGCTTTTCCAGTATCCGTTTTATCAAGCGCACGACCTTGCAGCAGAAAAACCGCCGGTCTTTGACTGATCTGTTACTGCTCCTGCTGCGGGTGGCGTTTTTAGCGGCGGTGATTGGCGCCTTGGCGGGGCCTCTTTGGGAAGCGAATTCTGAGGGGATGCCAGCGATTGGCGAGACTTCGGAGACGGTTGTTTTCGTGGTCGATGCATCGAGCAGTCTATCTGGCTGGGGAGGCTGGGAAGAAGCGGTGCCGGCTTTTCGAACACGCTTGGCCGCATTTGCCGATGACGCTGCGGTGGGTCTTGTGGTGTTTGGGAACCGGGTACTTGCGGAAGTGGCTCCTACTCGGAATCGGTCGGAGGTTGAGAACACGTTCCTAACGATATATCCAGAACAGACGGAAGGAGTTCCTGCACTGGGAATCAAGCGGGCGGTGGAATTGCTGGGCGCGGCGCCGGGGCGGCGGATTGTGGTCCTCTCGGATTTTCAGCTTTCCACCTGGCAATCGGATTTGCTGCCGGATATCGACTCGGACACGCGTATCGAATTTTTGGAGGTTGGGAATTTTGATCAGCCGAATTTTTCGATTTTATCGGTCGATTCCTTCGCGAGCCGCGAGGGTGGGACTCGCATAATAGCCAGAGTGAAGAATGACAGTATGGAATCGGCGGAGATTCCGGTTCGCTTGCAGGCACGGGGAATTGAGTTGGAGGAAGTGGTAGCCTTCTCGCCCGGACAAGTCCAGCCGGTGGCTTTTTCAGTTGCAGAAGAGAGCGGAGTGGACGCTAGGATTTACTTGCCCGAGGATACCTATCTTGAGGATAATGAATACAGGCTTTGGATGGGCCCGTCTCCTTCGATTAACGTGGTCGTAGTCATTCCGATAGAAGCGGAACCCGAGAAACTAGAAGAAGCGGATTTCGTATCCAAGGCCTTGAGCGTCGAAATACTGGGAGGCTCCAATCAATATTTCGTTAGTGGGTCCGACGCCTCGGTGGATATCGGGGCCTTGATTGGGAAAATCGATGCGCTTTATTTGGCGGGCAGTATCCCCTATTTGAACGAGGAGCAGATGGGGGACCTTCAGCGTTTTCTGGAAGCGGGAGGCGTGGTCTTTGTCAGCCCCGGAAAAATGGCGGCGAAGCAGCATCAGAAACTGCGTGAAAACGGTCTGAGCGCGGTGACCTTTGTTGGGCGGTCGAAGAGCGCCGCCGAATTGGGAGTGCCTTATCATGTCGGCTGGATAAATCCCGATTCCAATTTGGGGAAACTTTTCGATGAGGAAGCCGCAGTGGATCTGTATCAGATGGGAATTCATAGATACACTCGTTTCCGTGCAGGGGAAGGGGCCGAAGTCTTGTTGAAATCCGAGGAAGGCGATCCGTTGTTTTTGAGAGAGCGCATTGGAAAAGGTACGTTGCTGACGAGTGCTTGGCCTTGGGACGCGCGTTCGAGCGACTTGCCTCTACGCTTTTCGTTTTTGCCTTTGCTGCGGGAAAGCTTGGCGGAGGCGATTGGTGAAAAGGAAGGGACGATCCGATTGCACTGCGGAGATTTACTGTCGCCGGCGTATATCCC
This sequence comes from Verrucomicrobiia bacterium, assembly GCA_030424825.1. GTDB lineage: Bacteria > Verrucomicrobiota > Verrucomicrobiia > Opitutales > Opitutaceae > Pelagisphaera. The sequence goes on along the minus strand of JAUHWE010000449.1, from coordinate 2,769 downwards.
GGAAGATGCATCGCCATCAGATTCTGACTACTACTTGCTTACGGCGGAGCCGAACGTGTTTGTATTGAACAACCGGCCGTTCGAAGTGAATGTCTCACGGGCAGAATCGCTTTCGCAACGCGTGATAATGAGCGATTTAAGAGCTCAACTCTTTCAGAACGGAAAAGCGGTTTCGTCGCCGGAAACCGTACGCACCCTCAATTCGAATACCTATTCACTGTGGCCCTATTTCCTTTTAGTAGCGGTTCTCTTTTATTTGATGGAAACAGTGTTATCTGGATACGTAGACACCCGATCGAGCAATGAAGCCCACGCCTGAATTTTATAAACGGCTTTATCGCCAACGTTCTCTGCTGCTTCTCGCAGTCGTGTGTTGGTTTGCCCTGATCGTATCGGGAAGCGGCGCTTTGGCGGTGTTGCTCCTAGAGGGGTTCAATACTCTAAAGCCCCTACAGGAGCAGAGCGTTTTCTATGTAGTGGTCGGGTTGGCCTTTCTCTTGGTCGTACTTTTTGCCGTGGGCATTGCGGTCGTCCTGCGTCACCGTCCGTCGGTGGTGGCCCTGACCCGTGTGATTGAGGAGCGATTTCCGGATTTGATGGAGATGCTGACCTGTTCGGTGGAAATCCTAGAACGGAAGTCCGATCCTGAAGGACCGTTCGAATCGAGCCTGATTGCGAAAACCGAGGAGCGTACGCGCTCAATGCCGTTCTTTTCGGTAATCGTATTCCAGCGGATACATCCCATCTGGATGGCGATTCTGACGGTGGTCTGGGGGGGGCTCCTCTTCTCAGCGATTCACACGGAAGTAGCGCAAAAGGCGGGTTTCTTTTTCAGGGAAATGGGAGGAGGCATCGCGGTGGCGCCAGGGAACGTCGAGTTGCCTATTGGCACCGATATGGTGATTACGGCTCAGATCGCCCGTTGGCAAAAGGATGCCTATATTGTGTATCGGCAGGGGGGCGATACCGAACGCTATAGTCTGTCTATGGATAGCGATGGGGATTTGGAGTTCACTTTTTATGGTTTGACGGACCCTATCGACTACCAGGTAAGGACGCCTTCACTACAGTCAGAATGGTACCGAATCGAAACTTACCAGCCTCCTGTCATTGACCGCGTTTCGATCGATATCGAACCCCCTTCCTACACCGGGGCGGAGCCGACCCATCTGGATGCATTCTCTGATTTACTCGTCGAAGAAGGAAGTCGAGTCATGTTTGAGCTCGAGTACGAAACCGACGTAAGCGTTCGCTTGAAGTGGAATGGACAAGAGAGTCCCGTCGATGGAGAGGTCGTGATTCTCCCCCAGGAAGATGGAACCTATCAATTCTCCCTCTTGAACCAGGAGGGGCGAAAGAGCGTCACCGAGATTTACCAGATCGAGACGATTCCCGATGAGGTGCCGGTCGTGGAGATCATATTGCCTCGGGAGGACATGAAAGCGGACGCATCGGAAGCTGTGGGAATCGAGCTGTATTCGGGTGACGACTATGGGATTACTCGAGTGGAATTACATTTGTCGGTGTCAGGAGAGTCACAACCACCGGTTCTTGTTTATGAAAAGCAAGCGACGGATGCTCCGCTTCGTGAACTCAGTAGCGAGTTTTTGATAACGCTTGAGGATCTGCAAGTGCAGGAATCGGATGTGATCTCCTACTACGCGACAGTATGGGACAATAAGGAGCCCGTTCCCCAGATGGGAAAGACGGAGTTACTATTTATCGAGGTGACCGGCGAAGATGAAGAGCCAGAATCGGGGCAAGAGATGGAGGGTGACGCCCCGCCTGAGAAGAAGGAAATCGATCTGCGGGCAGTGATTGTGGAGTTGAAGCGATTGATCCGTCTCAGTAACGAGGGCCTGTTTCTCGCTGGGGACGAATTTGCGTTGAACGTACAAGAGGTCGCGGTGGGCCTGGCGGCCTTGCAGAAAGAGGGCGTCAGCATTCTTGAAGAGCTTAAAGCAGGGGCGAACGATCCGAAGGTCAGGGAGGCGTCTGCCGTACTTAGTGAGGCGTTCGAGCGGATTCTCGCGGCGGAACGCGAGGTGAACGATGAGAAGCTTGAGGATTCGCTGTTCAATCAATACCAGGCTTATCGCGGGCTTCTGGTGGCGGAAGAGCTTTTGAAGCAAAATCAGTCCTCCGAATCGCAGGGGGGAGAGGGGGAACCTGGAGAAAAGTCTGACGGCGAGGAAGGGGATTCGGAATCGGAGAACGATTCGGAGTCGATGTCCCTAGCGGAGATGAAACGCGCCCTGGAAGCGCTCGATCGATTGGTGGACGATCAGTCGAATATGAATACGCGTTTTCGTCGGGCAGAACGATTGAATTCTAGTCGGGAAGAACTGAGGGAGTTGTCGGATTTGCAGGAGGAGATCGAAAAGAAAGTGGCTCGTTTGGATCACGAGCTTTTGCAGAGTGACGGATTGCAGCAAGTTCGCTCCTATCTAAAGCAGGCGGAAAAGGAGATGGATACAGCTGCTTCTGGAGCGAGACGCGGAGATCCTGGAATGTCGAAACGCTCGGGAGATCGGGCCAAGCAGGCATTGCTGAACGCTTCCGACCGAATGAGCGCGGGGTTGGAGCAATTGGCTTCAGGATCCTTGAGATCCTTGGAGAAGTCGGCTCGAGCTTTGGCGGGTCGTGAGTCGGCGGCCGCTGCCGAGAGTCGTGAACAGCAAGCCAGCGGTGGAAGCCGCGAATCCGCTGAAGCGTTCAGGGATGAGCAATTGGCGATTGCCGAGGACCTGAACGCTCTTCTTTCGGAAT
>JAUHWE010000448.1 GCA_030424825.1 Verrucomicrobiia bacterium | reverse complement strand
AAAGGTAAGTGTAAGAAATCCAGAAATGATCGCCAGTGAAGCGAGGGGAAGTAATATTAGGTTAACAAGGATTCCCACGGTCGATAGTGTATTAAAGTATATGATACTCAATGCTCCTGATGACAGAAAGGCGGCAAGGCTAATCGCGAAACTGCTCACTGTAAACCGTCCGATGAGGTCCACTGATTTTTGTTGGAAAGACCAGAGATTTCGTGGGATGTCCTTGAAGGGTTTCCAGAAATCGCAGAGACGTTTACCCATTGGGACCCCGAAAAGCAGTATGGATGCAACGGTAATGTACGACATCTGAAATCCGGCGAGAAAGAGCTGAAGGGGGTTTATTATGAGGCAAATGGTTGCAGATAGTATGAGGGCGTTGAGCGAAGCCGATTGCCGATTGCTGAATTGGCAAAGGTAATAGCAGGCGATCATCAGTAAGGCCCTCCAAGCCGAAGGGGCCCCACCGGTCATCAAAACGAAAAAGGTAATGAGTGAAAGATTTGGAATGGGAATCCATAATCTAGGTACCCTAACTAGCAGAAAGAGAGCGTGACCGCAGGTAGCGATGACTCCAATGTGGAGACCGCTTATCGCAAATAGGTGGAGAGCGCCGCTCTGAAGAAAAAGGCTTTTCTGCTGATCGCTCAATTCACTCTTCATTCCGAGGAGCATGGCTCGGTAGGATCGGGCGGCAGGAGAATTCGAATCGATTTGGTGTGTCAGGGCGGAATTGGCAGAGTTAAGAAGGGCATTTAGAAACGTTCTCCAGGGCCTGGGCTGACTGATGATCGAGAGGGTAGTGCCTCGACTGAAGGTGCCTGAGCAACCTGAATTCCTTAGGTACGAGTGGAATCCACTCCGTTGATCCTGCGGCTCCAAAGGCGAAAAAATACCGGTGGCTTGGATACGCGAACCAGTTACCGGAATTGATTCAAGAATCGCTACTTTTGGAGTGCTTAGAGCGAAATAGATTTTTGAGCCTATCAGCTCAGATAGATGTATCTCGGTGGACACGATTCTCCCAAGTCCACGTATTTGAGTGGAGTCCGATTCAAAAAATCGGAGGGCTTCGATTGTTACGGTAGCCTCCCGAACAGGACGGTCAGCGTGTAACTGGTTGGTTTGGGTGACGTCTGTTATATAAGCGTATCCAGCCAGAAAGAGACTGCTCGAGATGAGCCATGGCCACGCCTTTCTGGGAAAAAGACAGGATCCGAGGATAAGCGTTAGGCTAATTGCATAGGGAAGGAGGATCAGGTTCGAGGGAAAGAGATGACCCGTTATTAATCCCAGACAAATCGGGATAAGAATCCAAAGGAGTGGCAAACGAGCGGGGTTCATTATCCAGTCATCATGGAAAGTGATTGATAAATGGCTGGCTGTCAATTATGACAGGATTCTCCATCGCTTTTCGAATATAGTTGAGGCTTTTTGAGACGGACTCTTCTATACTATAATCTTGGGATAGGTAAGCAGTAATGGCAGAGCTTAGTGTACATCCACTTTCGTGTGTATTTATTTTTTATATACGCTCCTGTGGATACGTTACTAATTTTCCATTCGGAAAGCAAAGCGTATCAACGAGATCGGCCCCTTTTTAAGTTCCCTCCCTTTATGAGCACGGCAGCTTCAAAAGCTCCCGCGAGTGTGCGGGCCGCGGCTTCAATTTCTGCTAATGTTCTGACAGGATTTCCGAGAAGCGAATCTGTTTCGTCAAGATTTGGGGTGATCAGATCGGCGAGCGGAAGGAGTTGGGTCTGGATTGCTTCAATGGCGTCTTTATCGATTAGAGCTTTTCCGCTGGTCGCGATCATTACAGGGTCGACTACAATTTTCGAACTCGCTTTCAATCGGTTCAAGCAGGCTGAGACGACCTCGATGATGGCAGTGCTATAGAGCATTCCTGTCTTGATCGAGCGCGGATGGTAGTAGGATGCGATCTGGTCGATCTGGGAAGAGACGCATTCGGGGGGGCGGGATGTATTGAGCTGACGCCATTCGGATTCTGTGCCGTTAGGCAAGTTATGACCGAGGTTCCATACGCCCCATTTGCGGCGAACGCTTTTAAATCGGCCTGAATGCCAGCGTTGGCGCCGGAGTCGGACCCCGCAATGGTGAGTGCCACTGGAGTCGATCGAGTTGCAGTTTTTGATTCCATTGAAGGTATTCGTACAGGGATGCTTGCAGCGGATCAATGCTTCCTTTTAGGCTATTAGGAAATGGCACCACAGGACGAACTTTTTTCGGGCGAAGTAGACTTGGATATGATTTCAGGTGAACGCGGTGCAGAGTCCGACAGTTCTGTCGTTAAGCCGTTGGCTGCCAGAATGCGCCCTCGTTCGCTCGCCGAAGTGGTGGGACAGGAGCACATTCTAGGTAAAGGGAAATTGCTGCCGAAATTGGTGGAGTCGAATTCTTTCGGGAGTCTCTTGTTTTATGGTCCGCCGGGCTGCGGAAAAACCAGTTTAGCGGAAGCGATCGCCAACGAAACGGAAAGCCGTTTTGTCAGATTGAATGCCGTAATGTCGAATGTTGCCGAGCTGAGGCAAATACTGTCCGCTGCCAGACGTGTAGAGAAAAAGGATACGGTACTGTTCATTGATGAGATTCATCGTTTCAACAAATCTCAACAAGATTTGCTGTTGCCGGATGTGGAGTCCGGTACCATTCGACTTATCGGGGCTACCACGCACAACCCGGGATTTTATGTAAACGCTCCTTTACTAAGTCGGTCCCATCTTTTTCGACTCGAACCCCACACGGTGGAAAACATTGTTCAATCTATGATTGGAGCACTTGAGGATGAGGAACGGGGGCTCGGGAAACGAAAACACTCCGCTGCAAGAAACGCTCTCGTTGGCCTCGCTAAATTGAGTGACGGGGATTTGCGTCGAGGTCTCAATGCATTGGAAGTTATCACATTGAGCTTAGAGGTAGGCGAAGAAATTTCGGAGGATTCGATTTCAGTATTTGCGAGCGAAAGACAAATTCGATATGATTCTGACGAGGACGAGCACTATGATACGATTTCCGCTTTCATCAAAAGTATGCGAGGAGGGGCTCCCGATGCGGCTTTGTACTGGCTAGCGAAGATGCTAGCGGGTGGAGAGGATCCGAGATTTATCGGGCGGCGTCTCATCATTTTCGCGTCTGAAGATGTTGGATTGGCAGACTCCAATGCGTTGTCTTTGGCAACTGTCACGCAGCAGGCTTGCGAGTTTGTAGGTTTGCCGGAGTGTGAGATCAATCTCGCCCATTGTGTCGTCTACATGGCAACAGCCCCAAAGAGTAATTCCGCATACGCGGCGCTTCGGGAAGCCCAAGCGGCCATCGCTGAATCGCCAATCCAGGAAGTGCCGGTTTGGCTAAAAGACAGTGGTGGAGCGGCTTCAAAGCAAATGGGCCATTCTAGGGATTATGAATACAGTCATAGCGTTCCAGAAAATGTGACTGGACAGGATTACATGATTGAGCCTCTCTCCTTCTATCAAGCAAAGCGCGTTGGCGCAGAATCGGAAATCGCTACTCGGTTGGACCGATGGAAATCACTTAAAACCGCGATCAATAAAAAAGAACGAAATGATAGTTGACCATATTAAGAATTGGAGAGGCTACTGCTTTGGAACTGCCTGGGAAAACGCATTCGGATTTCTCGAAACACTTGATCCAGAGATTGAAGAAGGGGAGTTTCCGATAGATGGAGAAACCGTATTTGCCAGGGTGATGAGCTATTCGACGAAGAATGAGACTGACTCGGATGCGGTTCTGGAAGCCCACCGGAAGTATGTGGACATCCAAATGGCCCTAAGGGAAAGCGAGCGAATCGCATGCTATCCATTGCATGGGCTGGATCCGAAAGGCCCTTATGACGAGGTGAAAGACGTGCAGTTTTTCAAGTACAAGGCTGTGGCAGATCTGCAATTGAGCGTTTTCCCCGGAACGTTTGTCTGCCTGCTTCCCCAAGATGCTCACATGCCTCAGTTGAGAACGGGACCTGAAGCGACTAAGGTAAAAAAGGTCGTTGTCAAAATCTCCCGAGAAGCGTTAACGATTTAGCGGCTCGCTGTTCAGGCGATGGGTTCAGGTGCTTCTAGTTCTCGCCGAAATTAGAATTGCGGAAAAGTCGAAGAATTGAGCGCTCGTCGTGTTTTGACGAGGCGACAAGGTCGTAAGACATGGGCATATTTGAAAGGGATCGAGTGTTGTTGCCAACTTTTGCTAGAATGAATGCGGGGCGGTAGACATTAAAGTCGAATCCTTCGAGAGCGTTGTTCTCGTAACCCTGCAGGTTCAGAACAAGTAGATCGAATTCCGATTCGAATTCGGCCCTTTTCAAGATGTTCTGGGCAACGTCGGTCGTGACATAGGAAACCCGTTCCTGCTTTGGGCGTTTGAACGGAGCCTCGAGGGGCTTGCCGGCCAGTCTCTCGGTAGATTCCCTTCGAATAGCCTGTTTGATTGAGGCTTTGGGTGGCGTCCCGCGGACCTCAATGAAAGAGTCCTTTAGCCACTGATCGACGACAGCAACATTTAGAACCTGGCTATCTTTGCGTGTTTTCCGGCATTTATGAACGAGGTGAGGCCAGGGTTCAATCAATATCCCTCGCCAACCTAGAGCTTTTTCCAGATACAAGGTGAAGCTGTTTTTTACGCCATCGCGTGCCCCGATTTCGACGAATTTCCCATTTGGCTGGTCAAAAAAAGGAAGTATCTGGGCGC
>JAUHWE010000447.1 GCA_030424825.1 Verrucomicrobiia bacterium | reverse complement strand
GATACTCTATCCCCCGAAAATGCGATTCCGGAAACCAGCCATGCCGGGAAACCGCATGGATACGACCCAGCCAGCCCAGGGCTCGCAGCGTGATGATGGCATCGACGGTAGTTAAACCGGTTCCCAGCAAGATAATAGTACCGTCGTCTCCGGGCAATTTCTCGTGCCATGGCAGCCATGGATTGCCCATCCAACCGGGATGGTCCGCTAAATTTTCAGAACCAGGTAGCCCGGCCGGCGCCTCATTGCCACTGGCCAACACGATGCGATCGGCCTCTACCCGACTCCCGCTGGCAAGATGCACCACGCCGCCTCCCGTCCTCGCTTCGATCTTGACGGCTTCGCCCTCCACGAACTCCGCCGTTACCCGCGCTTCATCGCCGGTGCCCTGCAAGTGGTGATGCATCAGCGATTTTAAATAGTCCCCATAGACCATGCGGGGAATAAACCGTTCGCGCAGCTCATAATCCGGCAGGTTGTCGAACTCGGAGCGCGTTCTCAGCCACTGGAAAAAGTGGTCAGGCAAGTCGGAAAACGCAGACATGTTCCGAGCCGCTACGTTGAGCAGATGCTCTGGACGCCGCGTTCCGTACGCAACGCCTCGGCCTAACGGACGTTGATGGTTGATCACCGTGATTTTCAGCGGATGCGGACTCAATCGAGCTAAATTGACCGACGTCATTATTCCGCTAAATCCGCCGCCAACAACAGCCACACTTTGAATAATAGAGTCGGTATTCATAATTTAAAAATCAACCAGAAGTCTTACTACGAGATGTCCTTGGGGTCCGCCCCCGTTTTCGTTATCTTAGGCAAAACGAACATCTACTCCGACCATGCAGGAATGTCCACCCGTTAACACGTATTTGAGCAATCAATCAGTTTCCTGTATCCATCTATCAGTATTCATTCAGGATTCCCTCAAAGTGAGGGATCGATTGGCACCCAATGAACGAGGATTGGCATCGCCAAGGCATTTGACTACATTCGAACCAAGAGTAGGACTCCCTTCCCTGAACAAGGCGTAATTTCCAGAGACCAGATACGGGAAAGGCTGCTCTACTTCAGAAAGCTGGTCATGGGCGCCGCCTAGGAGTCAGGCGTCAAAATGTCGCTCCACCCCACGGCCCCTCCCGTAAAACAAATGTGCCCATTTTCCCGTCCTCACCCATACGGAAGAGTTTCTGGATGAAGTCGATAGTGCGGTCAACGGTTTCACCTTTCGCCAAGGACCGGTCACTGGGGTGTCGATGCGGAATTTGGCAAGCTAGGACGGGCGCATTCGCATGGCTACATCCGTGCCCTCGTGCACGCAGCGAATGAGAATCCGTTTGAGTTGGTTAACCGGAAGCGTGCGAACTTCTTTTCCTGTGCGATCATTTTACCAACTAGAACCAGAGAATGTTTGACCTCTGTAACCGCTCCTTCCATACGCTTCTATCCAAATTTTAAAGATTCTCCGCAACCTTATGTTTTTTCAACCCACTCAAAAATCACTAGCTAATATTGCTTTTGTTCTCATCGGGCTTGTGAGCGCGTCTCCTTCGAGCGCTCAAATCCCGAACCCCGAATTGCCAGAAACTCCCATCATCGTTGCGGAAGGTCTAGAAGCTACGCTTTTTGCGTCAGAACCAATGATCAACGCGCCGACGAATATGGCCATCGACCACCGCGGACGGGTCTGGATCAATGAGGGGGTTAACTACAGAGAGGAGCGACAAAAAGAAGGCGACCGAATCGTAATCCTTGAAGACACCGACGGGGATGGAAAGGCCGACAGTCTCAAAACCTTTTATCAAGGCACCGATGTGAATGCCGCGATGGGCCTTACGGTATTGGGAAATACGGCCATCGTATCAAGCGCCCCCAACATTCTCCTGCTAACCGATACTGATGGCGACGACAAGGCAGATCAAAAGAAGATGCTATTCACCGGTATGGGCGGGACGCAACACGACCATAGTGTACACACCGTCATTTTCGGACCTGACGGAAAGCTCTACTTTGCAATCGGCAATACCGGTGCCAAAACTTTGGCGAACTCCGATGGCTCACCAGCACGAGACCATGTCGGAAAGCTTGCTGGCGACTATCCCCAATCCAAGGTCTATCGCTGCAACCTCGACGGATCCCAATTGGAGACCATTGGCTGGAACTTCCGCAATCCCTATGAGCTCGCAGCCGATTCTTTCGGCAATCTCTGGCAATCGGACAATGACGATGGCGGTTCTCCCGCCATTCGAATCAACCAGATTTTCGAGTATGGCGACCACGGCTACCGTCCCACCGTCCGGTCAAATGGCCCAATCACCGGAGCCAGCCCAATCCCACAAATTGCCCATTGGCATCAGAATGATCCCGGCGTAGTACCCAATCTGATACTAACCGGAACTGGTGCACCCACAGGCATTGCCGTCTACGAAGGAGATTTGCTTCCAGAGCGCTTTCACGGGCAACTCATCCACGCCGATGCGGGGCCAAACATCGTTCGTTCCTATTCCATTTCCCAAAGCGGTTCTGGCTACAAAGCAGAGATTCTGCCGGTCGTTCATTCACCCTCTTCCTGGTTCCGTCCTTCGGATGTCACCGTTGCTCCCGATGGTTCCCTCTTCGTTGCCGACTGGATGGATCCCTCCTGCGGAGGACACCGAGCCATGGCCACACGAGGCGGGCGAATCTATCGTATCGCTCCTCCAAATACGCCTTACAGAACGGTACCCGTTGACTTCGCGACACCAGAAGCGGCAACCCGAGCCCTCTCGAGTCCTAACAACGAAACCCGCTATCTCGCCTGGTCCGCCCTTGAATCCTTTGCCAAGCAAGCAATCTCGCCGCTGGAAAAGCTCTTCCACTCTCCCGATCCGACACTTAGGGCCCGGGCTCTTTGGCTCCTCGCCCACCCGAAACTCGGGGGAGAAGCCCGTGCCACATCAGCCCTCACCGATCAGGACGAGGCCATTCGCCTAGTAGCCTTGCGGGCAATTAAACGCTATGAGTACCCCCTGGAATCCGCCGTTAAAACCCTCCTCGCCGACTCCTCTTCCCGCGTCCGCCGCGAGTGCGCCATGGCGCTACGATTCTCAACAGACACTCCCGAAGGGGCGAAGCTCTGGGCCGGACTAGCGAAGCAGCATATTGCCGGAGATCGCTGGTATCTGGAAGGGCTAGGGATCGGTAGCGACCTCAACCGCGAAGCCTGTTTTACCGCATGGATGGAATCGGTTAAGAGCAACTGGGATACTCCTGCTGGTCGTGACATTGTTTGGAGGTCGAAGGCAGAGGCTAGCATTCCGTATTTGATTTCAATCATTAAGAATCCGAGTAGCAGCCAGCAGGACCGTGAACGTTGCTTCCGAGTGTTCGACTACTTTGACGGTGATCAAAAAGATGAAGCCTTGTTGTCCCTCATCGATGTCCAACACCCAGACCGGGCAAGCATCTTGGCACTCACACTGAAACACCTGGAAAAAGCCGATCCCGATGCCTCACCCGCCGTCGCCCGGGCCGTCAAAGAACTGCTAGGAACATCTCGAGGCACCCAAGCCTTTTTGACGACTGTAAGAACGTATAACCGCCATGAATACGGAGGTGACGTTCTGGACATGGCGTTGCAACATCCCGCCGATGAACTCGGTCACGAAGCCATTCGCGTTCTCGTAGACCTCCAGGGTGGCAGCGAGTTGATCGACCAGCGATTCGAGACTGCCGATCGGGAGTTACAGACAATGATAACCAATCTAATAGGGGCTAGTCGATCTGAGAAAGCTGCGGCCATCCTCGTCAAATATGCAGTCAATTCCTCTCTTCCACTCGACCAGCGTCTCGCCATGGTACGGGCATTAAAGACTACCTCCAATGGAGCCCGCGGTGTTTTCGCCTACCTCGAAAACGGCACCCTGCCCCGCGACATGTGGAACGGAACACTGGATATTCTCGTGACCTGCGCTTACGCCAATGTAGTTGACTGGTGTCTGGACGAGATTGTGGCCCGAGACGGGGGGCGTTCGCCGATCAATCTCAATCAGCTCCTGGGCATGCCCTCAGATCCCAGGAAAGGAGAAACCGCTTTCCAACAAAGCTGTGTCGTTTGCCACAAAGTGGGTGACAAGGGTATCGACTTTGGTCCCAACCTTACGTTCGTCGGCAACAAGCTCGAAAAATTCGCGCTGTTCGATTCCATCCTGAATCCCAGCGCCGGCATCGAATTCAACTACGAAGGGTACACCATTCAACTGAAAAACGGTCAAACAATGGCTGGCATCATCACGGATGAGAACGAGGAAGAAATCACGCTCAAAGTCGTGGGTGGAACACCTATTCTGATTAAACAAAGCGACATCGTCTCGAAGGAACAATTGGCCACTTCTCTCATGCCTGCGGGGCTGGAGCGAGCGATGACACCTCAAGCATTTGTCGACTTGGTCGGGTACCTGGAAACATTGAAATAGACCAGCGAAGGATCTGTTCCCATTGGGCTGAACCGCACGAACCTTTTCATTGACTCCGAATGGTTGCTACCTCCGGGATCTGTACGGGCCCGTTCCTATACTCAAAGCCGTCATAAATCTTAAAATTGTAGGCCGGGTCGCTGACCATAGGCGTCAACCTAAGCATTGAAGCCTTTCGGGTAAAGATTTCCGTTTTCGCGTTTCATAGTGGCAGTGCTTCAGGAAATTCGTGATCAGAGCGTCTTCGTTCGGAGGCGCGTTCTCCAGCAGGCA
>JAUHWE010000446.1 GCA_030424825.1 Verrucomicrobiia bacterium | reverse complement strand
AACGCCACTCGCTACCGTAAACCGGTGGAAATCGGTACCCTCCGCAGCCAGCCGATCGATGTTTGGCGTTTTAACATAAGGGTGTCCATGGCAGCTCAGATCCCCCCATCCCCAATCATCTGCGAAAATGAAAAGGATGTTAGTACGGTCATCACCACGCAGTGAAACACAGGATAATAGAGCCAAGCAAAAGAGGGACAGTATAAATTTCATCATACGGAGAAGACAATAAACATAAACAGACATCATAACGCAAGTGCTCCCCCAAGAAATCCCGTAAACACTGGATATGGATAACAAGCAGAATATATCGACTAATTGTTATTGTAGCCTATCCTGGGGCAACAACGACTCAAAGCGTTTGGCAATCAAAGTTGCAGGGCTTCCGCTTGCGGAATGCCGCGTATGAAACTTAACCTCATCTAACGCGGCACTTCGCAAGCGAAGGCCCTACGATTAAACCTTTCCTAAAATCGATGAGAAGATACATAACTCTATCCCTGTTATTGCTTATGGATGCCTATTTGCTGTCGAGCGTCCACTCGTCCCCAAAACCCATCCAAAACGCCGACAATCAATGGCCAATGGCTGGGGGGCCCCACGGCACATGGACCACCACAACCCAGCAACACGTACCCACCACATGGAGCGTGAGCAATAACCGGAATCTCCTTTGGAAAACCACACTCCCCGAAGGAGGTCAAAGTGGAATAGCTGTCTGGGGTGACCGTCTGATTCTTTCCATCAACAAGCCTCTACCCGAAGGAACCCCCCTCGCTGAAACGGTTGGAACCGATATTATCGCCTATTGCTTAGACTCGAAGACCGGCGCAATTCTCTGGAGCAGAAATATTTCCAGCACGAAGCCGATGCCCTACTCTGGCTTGTTTTCCGACAACACCAGCCCCACACCCGTCACCGACGGCCAGCATGTCTGGTTCATCAACGCAGGCGGGCGCATGGCTTGTTTCGACATGGAGGGCAAACCCATCTGGAGCCAAGCCTTTGAAGCGCGGACACGACACAACGCTAAGCAATGCGAGCCCATCCTCATCGGGGATCAACTCCTCTACGTTTCCATGCTCGATTCCAACGACCCGTTCCGCCGCGAAATGAAAGCGGAGCCGGGTCAACGGAACACCGACCCGGAGTTGTGGCCCTGGACTTTCACCCGAAGTTTTAACAAGGCCAACGGTCAGGCACTCTGGAGCGAGTCAGTCGGCACTTCCATACACAACACACCACGAATAGGATACATCGGTGATAACGCCTTTGTCTTCCATGGCAGAGGCGGCGGGCATAAACCACCGGAAGTGCCTTACGGATTCAGCATGAGCCACGCCTCAGGCAAGAAAGCCGGTCAGACATTATGGAGCTATGCATCCAAAAATCCTGCGACCTACACCGTTTCCCACTTCGACTCGAAGCACGCCTACGTCATTGAGGAAGGTTCCCTTGTCAAATTGTCCGCTTCCACTGGAAAACTCCTAAACCGATTCCCGCTCTTTGACCAGACGACCATTCGTGCTTGGGACCCCGCTTCCAATCGCTATCAATTTTTTAAAGAGGCTCCCTTCTCGAAAGTGGTCGATAAATTCAAGCCCGAACCAACAAACCAGACCTCGATTCTCGTCGGCAAATTCTTTCTATTTCTGTCACACGCAGGCCACTGCATTGGTCGAATGGATACAGAGTCTGGAAGGGTAGAGTATCTCCAGGTTCCTCGGCAAGTCGTTCGCCGTCCTCATGCGCCCGACCAGCTTCTATGGGACGAACACATTCAGAGTGACGGAACCAATTCACGCGGAATGCCAATCGCGAACGACAAACGATCCAAAGGCGATGGCTGGGGACATGTCACCTGCGGCAGCCCGATCGCGGTCAATCAATACGTCTATTTCTCCACCATGATCGGGATGACCTATGTCGTCGACAGTCAAGCGCCAGAACTGGATTCGTCCGCCCTGGTTTCAATCAACGATCTGGGACCCGCCGGAAAAACCTGGAGCCTAAGTTCACCGAGTTACGCCAATGGCAATATCTTCCATCGTGGGCTTAAGCAGGTGGTCTGTATCGGAGAGAAAAACGAGTGAATCATGGGACACCCTCAACCCTACTTTGTCAAAGGGTGAATAGGCAGGGCAGCGACCTCCGGACGTGCCGCTTTTTCTGATCTCCTTACGCGGCACGCCCGGAGATCGTTGCCCTACCGAATACGATAGTTTAAATTGAGGCAAAGGAGACCTAATGCATCGGGATGGAACTTCTAGGCCCCATTGGTTGCGAGCATGGCTTGCTTCTTTGCCACGATAGTTGCTAAGCCTTCTTGAAAGTCTATCTGTTCGCTGAAACCGCCGACTAATCTACTGAGCAAACTCGTATCCGCTCCTTTACGACTAGCTCCTTCTGGTTTGCTGGTATCAAAAATGACCGGCCGCTTCACTCCGCTCAATCGCATTAAAATATTCACAAGCTCAGATATTCGTACCTCGTTGCGACTGCCTACATTCACCGCTTCTCCACACGCGCAATGCTGTGCGATCATCGCAATTCCACGAGCCACATCCGCTCCGTGAATAAAACTACGGGTCTGCTGACCCGATCCCCATACAACAAGAGGATCCCCATCATCCAGAAGAATCCGTTCGACCAGACTAGGAATCACATGTCCGCCTTTGCCCCCGAAAAGGTCTCGGTCACTGTACGCATTAAAAGGACGAACAATTGCGACTTTAAGATTAGATTCTTCAGCTGCTGCTTGCGCCCTTCTTTCGATCTCGCGCTTGGCAAGACCGTAGCCCAGATTTGCTCGCTCCGGCTCACCTTGTTCTATCGACAATTCGGGAGTCGGTACGATCGCATCATCTGGATACACACAGGAAGAGCTCACGACCAACAGTCTCCCAACCCCACTTTGCAACGTGGAGTTCAATACCGCATCCGCAATCTCCACGTTATTCTCATAAAGGCTTTCATGGTGCTCCTCTCCTTCGCAAAGACCGGGAGCAATCCCAGCAAAATTCAAGACTACGTCCACTCCCTTCAATAGCCGCCCCATCGCAAGCTCGTCGCGTACATCACCTACCTCAAAGTCGATTTTGTCCGCTACCCGCGAAAGGTTTTCCACCGACCCGCTAGCCAGACTGTCCAATACGGCTACTCGTGAACCCCACTCTACTAGCAACTCGCAGAGATGAGATCCAATGCAACCTGCCCCTCCGGGAACAAACACTCGCTTATTCTTCCAAAACGAAAAGTCGTCTTGCTTCATAAACTACAATACATCCCCATTAACTCGAGCCTCCAGGCGCATGAATCGCTTTTCATCGAGCTCGGCAGATAGCCTCTCCAAATCCTTAACCAGCACAGACACGCGCCCATCAGAGGGTTCATCAATTTCGACGACAGCATCTCCTACCCATTCCCCGTTTCCCTCACGGCTCGCGATGGTCGCCCACGTGCCTTCCTCTACGGTATCAGATACCTGTATACTTAGCTCAATTGACCCGATCGTCGATACAGGCAGAGAAAATGCTAGGGCCAATTGATCACCTTCGGGCTCACGCAAAATAAGCGTTCTCGGCAGCCATACGGCTTCAGTCGATGTGGCAAAATCCTTCGGATTCGTCCCAAACACGAACTCCATTCCGTTATCTATTCCGTCACCATCGAAATCCGCCAGAAAACGGGTTGATTCCACATCAAGCAATTCGGCTTCGGTGAAGTAAGTTTCCAGGAAGGCTTCATACTCAGCACTTTGATTCACGCTAAAATTAAACTCGAATTCGAAGCGCTTTCCATCGCTACCCAATGCGGCCTCCTCGTCGGTAAGAATTGAAATCTGAAATGAGCTCGCGCCATTCGCTTCCGAGATCTGAAAGCGCAACTCTTCTCGCTCTCCTTCATCCAGGATCAAAGGTAAAGGATCGCTCAGCTGCCTAACGAGAGATGCGGCCTCTCCCGAAACTTCCAGCGATTTCAATGTAAGCTGAGTCAGGGGATCTCCTCCTCCTAGAAAATCTGCTGAATTCGTAACATTAAGTCGAAACTGCACTACAGAGATCCAGGTTCCCAAATCCACAATTGCACTTCTGTCGCTTTCGAATCGAGGGCCAACAATTGGGTCTCCATCCACTTTCAGCCCAGAGCTCGCCGCTCGCGGCGCAACGGAAGCAGGACCGGTCCAAGTGCCTGCCGGGTTCACAGTCGCCTGAGTGGCTCCTGCCGCAGGCACATAATAGCCCGGCGGAGCCGCACTTTGCACAGTCGAGCCGGCGGAAGGAACAAAATATCCGGGCGAAGCTAAAATCGCAAAACTAGATCCCGTGTTGGGGACGTAACTACCGGGCGGGGCAGGTGTCGCTTCGCTGGAGCCTTCCTCCGCCACGAATTTCCCAACTGGAGCATCGATTGCATCATCGAGCGATGTAGCTCCGGATATTGGAATGTACTTACCCGCTGGGGATGGAGTCTGGAAAGAAGAACCCTCTTCAGGGACGTAGTAGCCTTCGGAGGCCGACGTGGCTGAAGTCGCCCCTTCGACTGGGACGTAGCTTCCGAGCCCGGCCACAATTGCCTCGGTCGCTCCCACTCCCGGAACGTATCGGCCAGGAGGGGCAGGTGTCGGAGCAGTCGCTCCCACGCTATCGACAAATGTACCCCGCGGAGCAAGCGTCGCCTCGCTGGAACCTTCCTCTGCCACGTATTTGCCAATTGGAGCA
>JAUHWE010000445.1 GCA_030424825.1 Verrucomicrobiia bacterium | reverse complement strand
TCTCGCAGTCATCATGCCCGATGCTGGCAGAAGTTTCTACACAAACATGCGCCACGGCTATCAGTACTTTGATTTTTTCTCCCAAGAGCTTCCTGAAATTGCAAATCGGCTCTTTCCCCTGTCCCGTCAGCGTTCTCACCGGTTTATTGCCGGGCTATCAATGGGTGGATACGGCGCCTTTAAACTAGCCCTTTCCCACCCCGAGCAATACTCCGCCGCCGCCAGCCTTTCAGGAGCGCTTTCCCTCACAGAGATTGAAGACTCAGACTCGTTGCTACCTGAGTGGCCGATCATATTTGGCGAGGATTCAGAATTTGACCAATCGGAAAACGATCTTCTCGAGCTCGCGAAAAAATTTCGAGAGCAGGACCAGTTTCCGGTCCGTCTTTTTCAGTGCTGCGGAACCGAGGACTATCTTTACGCCTCCAACCAGCATTTTCTGACCAAGGGGAAAGAAATGGGTCTGGACCTCCACTACGAGGAAAGCCCGGGTGGCCACGATTGGCAATACTGGGACCAGCAAATCAAACGAACAATCGACTGGCTCCCTTGCCCCGACTCCGAAACTCCGATAACCTAAAGCGTCGCTTATCCGGATCGTCCGGATACGGTTTCCAATTTCTGTCATTTTCTTTCAGCAGATGAATAAAAGCCTATTAACCAATTCTATCTCCGTCGGTGTCTGTATTATTGGATACGTGATGCCTGAAAACAGCTTCCGTCCCTTTGTGGTCAGCGCAGGTCTATTCTCCCTGTCAGGAGCCCTTACCAATTGGCTCGCGATCCATATGCTCTTTGAAAAAGTGCCAGGCCTCTACGGCTCCGGAGTAATTGTCGCTCGTTTCCAGGAATTCAAGAGCAGCATCCACTCGCTCGTAATGGAGAATTTTTTCACGGAGGAGAACTTCAAGCAGTTTGCCGACGCCGCCATTCATCAAGGGCTCACTCCTGATACGATTGAATCCGTAGTCGATATGGATCAGGTCTTCGACGGCTTTCTCGACGTGATCGGAAAATCCAAATTTGGAAGCATGCTCGCGTTCGTCGGGGGCTTAAAGGCGATCGAGCCCCTACGGGAACCCTTCAAAGTCGAGTTTACAGCTCGCTTCGCGCAAATCATCGAGGATCTCGATCTAACGAAGAGCGACATGCACTTTGAAACCTTTCGTCCCACCGTCGAGAACCTCGTCCGAGGCAAACTCGACCAGCTAGAACCCCAGGAGGTAAAAGCAATCCTCGAGAAGATTATCCGCGAGCATCTAGGCTGGCTCGTTGTCTGGGGAGGCGTTTTTGGGGGAATTATCGGTATTTTGGCCGCCTTGGCAAAAATCTGACTAGGGAACTTTGCAGCGATTGCCCAAGTCCTAGCCCCTGTCCACTACTTAAGAAAGTTAGCTAGAAACCGAATATCTTACTCGAAAGGAAAAACGTCCTCGGGTGTTGCTTCCTCGTTATATTGTGACTTGAAGTAATTCTCGGCCTTGGTCACCCTAATAGAATCCATTATAAAAAACTGCAAAATGACCACTAGAATCTACATAGTCGACGACCACCCTCTAGTACGACAAGGCTTATCCCAAATCGTGGCAAACGAGGCGGATATGGAAATTTGTGGCGAAGCGGAAGACTCGCCCACAGCGATGAAAGGGGTCGGGGACGCTAATCCTGACGCGATCATTGTAGATATTTCTCTCAAAGGAAACAACGGCCTTGAGCTCATCAAGAACCTGAAAGCGATCCATGAAAACATCCCCATTCTGGTGTTTTCCATGCACGACGAGACCATTTATGCTCAAAGAGCATTGCGAGCGGGCGCGAAAGCGTACGTTATGAAGAAGGAGTCCCCCTCCAAGGTCGTGGAGGCGATCAGAAAAATTTTAAAAGGAGAAATCTACGTTAGCCCGTCCGTCGCCGACCAAGTTTTGCACCAGATTGTTAATGGACCTGGGAACGTATCAACTTCTCCAGTCGATCGTTTGACGGACCGGGAATTGGAAGTGGTCCAGCTGATCGGGCGTGGTCTATCTAGCCGTGAAATCGCCGAAAGCCTGCATTTGAGCGTAAAGACGATCGAGTCCCATCGTGCCCACGTTAAAGAAAAGCTGAATTTGCGCAACGCTACCGAGCTCGTCCAGTTTTCAGTGCAGTGGGTGGACCAGCAGGTCATGTAATACCCATCGCTTCCTTAGCCTCTATTCACACCGGCTCGTTTTACTAAAATAGAACGAAAGCACGCTCGTTCATCGCGTCGCAACCGCTCCTCCCGGTTTTGCTAGAGGATAGTACTCATTCCCTAAGCGATTCTATCCAAGGGGTTTATGAGTAGAAACAGCCTTCAGGCAAGATTCTCCCCCTGCCCCAAACCAGCTATGTCCTGATTGCTGGAATTCCTGAATCAATATATGATCCACGCAACCTTCAAAACGCCGCGTGGAACTACAATCAGACGACCAAAAGCAAATCCTCCTCATCGACGAACAACCAATTTGCCGATCAGGACTGGAATCCCTACTAACCGAATCCAAATCGTTCGCTCTACTTGGATACTCGAACACTTTGGAAGGAATCGAACCTGTCTCAATCTCTCCCGACATTATCGCGATCGACATCGTTGTCGCCAAAGCGAATGGAATCGGCGCGATCAAAGACCTTAAACGGAAGTTCCCGAATGCCTCCATCCTCGTTACAACCTCCCATGATGAAATGCTGTTTGCCGAACGATGCCTGAGAGCGGGTGCCCAGGGGTATTTGATGAAGACGGCTCCCCTCACCGAGCTGATACAGGCTTTGTCCGATGTTTCCACGGGACGTCTCTACCTGAGTCCAAAGATGCGGACTCTCATATTGAACCGAATGAGTGGCCACGAAGCAGAACGGGGTCGATCCCGATTCGAACGCCTTTCCGATCGGGAACTCCTCATCGTGCAGCATATCAGCCAGTCTATGGACAATCGCGAGATCGCCAAACAGATGAAGATCAGCATTAAAACAATTGAATCCCATCGTTCCCGCATCAAATCCAAGCTCGAGCTTTCGAGCCCTAGCGAATTGGTGAGATTTGCCATGCGCCTGCAAAACAAGGCCTTCTAGGATATTTGCCCGAATCGACTCGGATTACCGTCCCTGTGAAGGTCAATGCGTCTTGAAGGTCGATTTTTGTATTGCGCTACCCCAAAAATCGATTCTTGTGGTCCCCTTTACGCTAGAGGACGGTGAGGTAATCGCCCTTCTCCGCGGAACGTTCGGAAAATTTCCGGGCAACAGCGGTTAGCTCAGCGACGAGCTTGGCTAACGACTTTTTAAATGAGAAGTCTCCGTTTCCGTGATCTGAAAAAACAAATATGCCACACAGCAAAGCAATCGATAAAACGCAAATCATCGGCGACTTTAAGACGCACGATTCTGACACGGGCTCATGCGATGTTCAAATCGCTCTACTCAGCGCCCGAATCAATCACTTGACGGAGCATCTTCGCGCTAATCGCAAAGATTTCCACACTCGCCGTGGCCTGCTCGCCATGACGAGCCGCCGCCGCAAATTGCTCAACTACTTGAAGAAGCACGATCTCAACAAGTACAACGAGCTCCTGCAGCGCCTCAATCTACGCAAATAGTCTCGCGGCCACGAGCCGCTAAACTACCTTGCCAAACGATCGCGCCAAACACTCAGTGTGAAACGCGATTTACCCAGAATACGGGCCTGCTTCCTCATACCTAAAATCTAGAGGGTCGGGCCCTTTTTCACAAATAGAAGATACAACCAAAATCGCCTCTGGCAGAAGCTTGGCCAACAGGGACATTTCCGAATGACATCGCTAGCGGTTTCATCCGGAAATCTCTCTCAAGAGCCAAGGTTCCGTCCATCGCGATACTGTAATAAAGATAATGATACAAAAACATAGTGTAACGATAGATGATCTAAACATGACCATCTCTACCGGAGACCTCGCGAAACTCGCTAGCGGCTCCGTAACTGTAACCGTTGGCGAAACGTGCGTATTTGTTTCCGCCACCGCAGCAAGCACCGTCCGCGAAGGACAAGACTGGTTTCCTCTAACCGTAGACTACCGCGAGAAATACTCTGCAGCGGGACGCATTCCCGGCGGATACTTCAAACGTGAAGCTCGCCCCACAGAAAAGGAAATCCTGACTTCGCGTCTTTGCGATCGTCCTTGTCGCCCGCTCTTCCCCAAAGGCTTTTTGAATGAAGTTCAAATTATCGGCTTCCTTCTTTCGACCGACAAGACAAACGAGCCTGACATCTCCATGCTCAACGGAGCATCGGCCGCTCTCGCGATATCGGATATTCCTTGGAATGGCCCCATTGGAGCTGTCCGTGTCGGACGCATCGATGGCGAGTTTGTCACCAACCCAACCTTGGAACAGCAATACGCGTCTGAACTCGATCTAATATATGTTGGCACCAAAACCGACATGCTGATGATCGAAGGAAGTGCCGCACAGCTTCCAGAAGACGACTTCATCGCGGCGCTTGAATACGCTCACGAAGCCATTCAGCCCAGGCAAGCCCAGCGAAGCCATGCTGGTGAAAATCAGGATAGTGCCAAACACGGGCATGATGGTCCAAATGCCGCCAAACTGCTTTAAATCTCGCGTATGGGCCCTATCGTAGATAACCCCGACAAGGAAGAACATACCAGCGGCAGAAAGGCCGTGGTTCACCATTTGGAACACAGCACCGCTAGTCGCCATAATGGCATCTGTGCTGGCG
>JAUHWE010000444.1 GCA_030424825.1 Verrucomicrobiia bacterium | reverse complement strand
TGTTTAGGATTTCTTTCTTCGGTTGTGCGTGTGGATGATCCTTTCCTTTGGGCTGTCCTGACTTTAGTTGCGGCCAGTCGTGACCGAACGGCACCTGTGGCAGGTCCGTTGAAGACAATCTAGATTAAATTGAGTGCCTCTCGGAGAGTCTTTGATGCCGAGCCAAGTTACCCTGTTTGAAATATGATACATTCTACAATCAAACCCCTCATTTCGATTCTTCTCTTCAGCGTTTTGGCGTTCCCGAGCCACAGCAAGGAGCCTGGGGAGCCTCTTTTCATCAGCGGGGTTTATCCTCACTTGACTACCTATGCCGACAACGGCGGCCGGGTTGATCGCCTCAACGAATGCGGGATCGGGGCAGTGGTGCCTTGGGCAGGAAAATTGTGGATGGTGAACTACGCCGCGCACGAGCCCAATGGCAGCGATCACAAGCTATATTCTGTTGGGGAGGATCTGGAACTGACCATACATCCCGAAAGTGTGGGTGGTACACCGGCCGGTCGCATGATTCATAAAGAATCGAACCAGTTGCTGATTGCCCACTACGTCATTGACGGGAAAGGCAAGGTTCGGGCGATTTCGCCGCAAGTAATGCCCGGGCGCATCACCGCTTTTACGAGGCACCTGAAGGATCCGGAAAATTGGGTTTATGTCGTAGATATGGAAGGCATGATCTATGAGCTGAACGTTCACAGTCTGGAAGTTCGTAAACTCTTTCACAAACCCGTTCCCGGCTGGCATGCTAAAGGGGCGTATGTTTCTCAGGGCAAGCTAGTAATTTCCAATAACGGGGAACACGTGGCCGGGACGTTTCGGAGGGGAATAGCAAAGGAGGAAGCGGACGCCATCCTGAAACGCATCAAAGCCCGGAATGAGGACGAGAGGGGTGTTCTCGCGTCCTGGGATGGGGACTACTGGGAAGTGATCGAGCGGAAGCAGTATACCGACGTCATGGGCCCGGGCGATTTGCTGGGCAATGAAAAAGTGGACGACCCTATCTGGTCCATTGGCTGGGATAACCGGTCTCTACGCCTCAAGCTGTTGGACAATGGCGAGTGGCATACTTATCTGCTTCCCAAGGCATCGTTCAACAACGATGCGATTCATGGCTGGTATACGGAATGGCCGCGTATTCGAAAATTGAGTGATGAGGACTGGATGATGGATATGCACGGGATGTTCTTTGAGTTCCCTCCCTCTTTTTCTCCGGCGAACACCGCCGGCCTCTCCCCGATAGGAAGTCATCTGCGGTACGTCCCGGACTTTTGCGAGTGGAATGGACGTCTGGTGCTTGCCACTGACGAGACTTCTATCCAGGGAAACCCGAGAGCGGGGCAGCCCCAGAGCAATCTCTGGTTTGGAACCATGGAGGACTTGAGGGAATGGGGTCCCGGCTCTGGATACGGAGGTCCTTGGATTAACGAGGCGGTCGCTGGCAACGTGCCGAGTCTTCCCTTTTTGGTAAACGGCTTCAAGGAGCGGATGCTGCACCTCGTGCTTCATGATCAGGAGAATGTGAATGTCCGTATAGAAGTTGACTATGAGGGGACGGGGAATTGGGAGACCTACAAAGTTATACCGGTTTCTGGATACGTTCCCTATATCTTTCCTGATTCGTTCAGTGCCCAGTGGGTTAGGCTCCGTCCGAGCAGAGGTTGTGTGCTTACGGGATACTTTCATCAAAGCGATAGAAATTATCGCTCGGCCAGTGAAGGGAGTGACCTCTTTTCGGGTCTGGCCAATCTCGGCGAGTCGGTCGTTAGCGGTTCCGCGCTCTATGCGTTGCGAGAGTCCCGCAATCTAGCAGTCAACGACCTGAAGGGGAAGCGCAGTGAATTCAGCAAGGAGGAATTTTCTTTTGTCAAAGGTGGAAAGCTCAGCAGCGAAGTGAAGGAGCATCTGAATCGGAAACCGAAGTTCTCGGTTGATGCGGCCTCCGTTATCGTCGAGTCACACGGCGAGCGTTTACGGTTGCCCAAAGGGGACGCGGCTGATGACCAACCGTTCTCGTTTGGATGGCCACGCACGTATCGAGAGATCGAATCGGAGCGGGAGCTGGCCAATATTCACGGAACATTCTATGAATTACCGCTGGTTGTGAACGAACAGCCCCCCTTGTTTCAAAAGCTCCGCCCCATCAGCAGCCATCGAAAGCAAATCGCAGACTTCGCGTCATGGAACGGGTTGTTCGTGATGACGGGAGTGAGCGCCTCCGCTACGGAAGACGGTCACGTATTTCGAAAGGAGGATGAAGCGCTCTGGTTTGGGGGAATCGATGACATCTGGAAGCTCGGGAAACCGGTAGGCGTAGGGGGCCCCTGGAAGGACTCAGCGGTGAAAGCCGGGCAGTACTCGGACCCTTATCTCATGACTGGCTACGACCGAAAGCGCGTGACCATCAAAGCGGACCGAGCCGTTGAAATCACCCTTGAGGTCAACTTTGATCATCATGGATACTACCGTTTCCGCAGCTGGAAACTAGCGGCGAACGATGAAGTTGCGTTCGAGTTTCCCGCTGGCTTCAGTGCCCACTGGGTACGCATGGTCTCGGACCGGGATTGTACGGCAACGGCAACTTTTTACTACGAATGAGCCGCTGCCGCGCTAGGCATGCCCCAGGAATATTTAAACCTGCTGAAACCCCACGGAGAAGTAATCCATGAACCGAATAAACGCCAAAGTATCAAATCGTACACCCCTCGTTAGCGGAACCAATTCCATCAAACGCCCCCCAAGGCCTATCCCAAACCAGTTGGCCACTGGCCTAGCCGGATCATTGGAGCCCGCCAGCGAGGCTTCTGTTGGGAAATCGTCCCCGCAAAGTGGTAGGGAAGTTCGGCAGGACGTCATGATGCCGGCATTTGATCGGAGGCATTTTGTTAAATACGCTTCAACCCTCGCTGCCACGTTATTGCCGGTTGGAGCGCTGCTTCAGGGGTGCCGCAAGTCGAGCCCAGAGGAAAGCGTAGTTAAAAACACGCGACGATCACTTCGCTGGAAGAAGCCAACTTTGTTTGCGTTGAATAAGGGGCAGCGCTTCAGCGACGCTTTTGGCGGGCATGCCAAGCGGACCGTAACGATTCTAGATTGCCAGGAGTTCTCTGAGCGCGGTGTTTGGCAACAAGGGTGGCGTGATGTATACTACAAGGCGTTGATTACTGTGGACGTGGACGGCGTGCAAGGGGTTGTGGGATGCGGCCCGTTTTACATGCCAGTAGTCATCAACGGCCTTCGCTTGTGTGGCGAGGTCACCCGAGCCTTTTCCGGAAGCTTCCAGATTGAACCCATGGACCAGGATGTTTTGCTGAGCGCCCAAGACGCTGAATTGCCATGGTATCCGTCCGGAACCTTCGCATTCCCGATACAGGATTACCGCTGGGGGTCGTGCAATTTTCTAAACGCTTGGCTGGGTTTCCATGACACTGCCCAAGAGCAAATGTATTACCATTATGGGGTGGATTTTGGGGGCATGGCGCCGGACAAGATGCCGCTGGTGGCGATGTTCGACGGTAAAGTCACAGACGGAAGGGGGTTCCGCATTCGCAGCGACGTGCTGGGACTGGAGATACGGTACGGCCACATGGTGAAGGAATTCATGCGCCAGGACATCGGCGCGGGAAGCGCAATACAGAAAAACGAGACCTTTGGATTCCTGGGAAATGTCGGGGCCAAAAAATCCCCCCATGTCCATATCGACATGCTCTACACGTCGGACCCTTCACGCAACGTCAACTGCTTTCCGATGATTGTACAGGCGCACCTGGAGCAGTATGACGAGCCCCTCGCTTTTCCCGGACACAAGCGGCATTGCCTGGAGGGCGGGACCCTAGAGCTGGATGGAAGCCTGTCGGTTGCGCCCGAAGGCCAAACGATCGTTTCCTACCAATGGGAGTTTTCCGACGGCACCACAGCGAACACGCCTAAGGTCCAACGCCAGTACGACAAGAAGGGAGGCTATTCCGAACAGCTTACTGTGATTACGGATACAGGAAAACGCGCGACTTCATACGTCATGGTACTCGTGTATCCGGAAAAGGATGCGGTGGACGCGCCTTACGTGCCGTCGCTGTCCCACCACCCCGTTCGCGGACTGCGTGCGGGTCAACCCGTGGCCATTCGCTATTTCGGAGACAACGTGGACCGCAATATGAGTCTGGATTTTGGAGACGGCAGCAGCGTGACCGTTCCAAGTAGAGGCTCAGATACGCTAACCCATGTTTATAAAACGCCTGGCGTATACACCGTTACCTATCGAGGCGAGGGGCCCGGCGGCATCGGGACCTATAAGCGACAGATTGTTGTGGGTGAGGCAAGCTGACCTTTAAAGGATCAATATAGATACTGTGAACGTTGTTCACTGGAAGGTCGCTCTAAAGCGGCGTTTATCGTTCTTAGGTCTCCTTTGTTAAATGGACGAATGGTAGGGGCGTTGCCCTATCTAATAACAAAAATTCGAAATCTAACAGAGCAGAGTTAGAGAGTGTCCAGTGAGTCGGTTTATATAGATTTCATTTGTAGGGGCGTCGCTTGCGGCGACCGCTCAAGTGGCTAGAGCATCTAACGATGCGGTCGCCGCAAGCGACGACCCTACAAATACTTGAATGATTAGACAGTCTCTTACAGTCGTCAGTGTGTTTTGTGCCGACGTCACTTGTGGGAACTCGTCGCGAAGCGGTTTTATCTTTGTCGCGGCCTCTGCGTGAAGTTATCACCTTGGCCCAGCTTTCCGG
>JAUHWE010000443.1 GCA_030424825.1 Verrucomicrobiia bacterium | reverse complement strand
GCCGAGCCATCGCATTCGCATCGCGGACGCTACTTTAAATGAACGATTCTCGGGTACCTATCCCGCCTACCTCGTAATCGATGGAAAGACAGATGGCGCGTTTAAGGATCCTGAAAACCTCAAGCTTCTGGAAAGCTTGCAGCGACACTTGGAAAGCCTTCCCAACGTGGGTAAAACCGCTTCGATTAATGAACTGGTCAAAACGGTTTATCGCGAACTGCTAGGAGGAGATGAAGCAAATTTCCGTATTCCAAACTCCTCCCGAGCGGTCGCCCAGACCGTGCTCACCTACGAAAGCAGCCACCGGCCCGACGACCTTTGGAGCTTCGTTACACCTGATTTCCGTAAAGCGAATATCTTTCTGCAATTGAATAGTGGTGACAATGTTGAGATGAACGCGGTCGCCCGCTCAGCGGAAAAGTTTCTATCGGAAAACAGGATGGATCAACTGTTCAGTTCCACTTGGTTTGGGCTCACCTATATAAACGTGATATGGCAGGATGAAATGGTTAGCGGCATGCTCAGCGCGCTCCTTTCGAGCTTTGCCATCGTATTCATTCTCATGACTCTGCTCTTTAAGTCGCCTCTCTGGGGATTGCTTTCCATGATTCCCCTCAGTCTGACAATCGCTCTGATCTATGGCATCATCGGACTAGTGGGAAAAGACTATGACATGCCCGTGGCCGTTTTGTCGTCTCTAAGTCTGGGATTGGCCATCGACTATGCGATCCACTTTCTAGCACGGAGTCGCGACCTCTACAAGGTCCACGGAAACTGGATCGACACCTTGAATGCCCTGTTCGACGAACCCGCTCGGGCGATCACGCGAAATATCATCGTGATTGGCGTAGGTTTCCTGCCCCTACTGCTCGCTCCGCTAGTTCCCTATCAAACCGTTGGGCTTCTCATATCCTCAATCCTGTTAACAGCCGGAGCCACTACCCTTGTATTGCTACCCGCACTAATGACGGTTTTCTCCAGAAAGCTTTTTCCTGTTCAAGCCCAGAAACCAACCACAACTTCAAAAGTATCCAAGTCATGAAATACCCGATACTATTTTTAACCAGCTTGGCATTGTCACTCTCTGCCGCTGATCTAGATCCACAATCGCTGGCAGACAAAGCGGCGAAGGCAGCCTACTATATGGGTGATGATGGTCGTGCCACTGTGACCATGCGAATCACGGACAAACAAGGGCGGGAGCGGACACGCGAGCTCGTCATCCTGCGACGCGATGTCGATGAAGACCTTGGAGAGCAACAATTCTACGTCTTTTTCCGTCAACCCACTGATGTCGCGGACACAGCATTTCTGGTTCGTAAACGTCCTCAGCAGGACGATGACCGCTGGCTCTATTTGCCCGCCCTCGACCTCGTACGACGCATCGCCGCAAGTGACGAACGCACGAGCTTTGTCGGCTCGCACTTCTTTTACGAAGATGTATCCGGACGGTCACCAAGAGAAGATACCCACGAATTGGTGGAGGAAACAGACCATTACTACGTCCTTAAAATTACCCCCAAAAACAAGGAATCCGCTGAATTCTCCTATTTCAAGTCATGGATTCACAAGCCAACTTCGATCGCAGTAAAAAGTGAATACTACGATTCCGAAGGGAAACCCTATCGCTCCTACGAAGCATTGAAGGTAGAAAATGTCGATGGATTTTCCACCGTAACGCAGTCCAAAATGACGGATCTTCTTCGCGAGGGCAGTACGACGCTTAACTATGCTCACGTAGAATTCAACATTGGCATTCCTGAAAACATTTTCTCAGAACGGTACCTAAGAAATCCTCCGTCAAACTATCTCGAATACTAGACCTTAAGGCAACGTCCGAATGCCCGAAGATCCACCGCACTCGGAATCACCGCACCGACGTGGTCCACGACCGAAATACCAATGCAACTTTACCACAAGATTCTCTTCAGCGCTTTTTGCGTCGGTCTTGTTAACGTAAATTTCGGACAAGCACCCAGCTTGCCCCTTGGACTTGAAGAACCTACCGAACCTTCTCTTCCAACTGGTCTCATGGGGTTGAATACGCCCGAAAAACCCCAACAAAGCAGGTCAGAGTCGAAAAAGCCAACCCAGTCAAAATCAAATGTGCGTTTCAATGCCACCCTGGATTCCACCTTCGGATCATTGCTACAGACCAATCCCGCTTCCGACGACGAATCCTTAAGTGAAGTTCGACTTCAAACACGCTGGACTGGATCTACCAAAACCTTCCAGTATCGATTTTCCACCGACTGGGTCGCTGACTTTCTTGCGGACAGCTCGCGAATCGATCTCAGAAACGGACAGGGCTGGATCGACCCGAGGGAAGTTTGGGTTTCCACCCAACCCCTAGATTTTATCGATCTCAAAGCCGGACGCCAAATTGCGACTTGGGGCACTGGGGATCTACTTTTTATTAGCGACCTTTTCCCGAAGGACTGGCAGGCATTGCTCTTAGGACGGGATGAAGAGTATCTCAAGGCTCCCAGCGATGCGATTAAGGCTAGCCTGTTCACCAGCACTCTCAACTTTGACCTGGTCTACGCTCCGGAATTCGACCCTGATCGATACGTAACGGGTGAACGCATTTCCTACTTTGACCCTCAATCAAGAACCCTTCAGGGTGTGGGCAATATCGTGCAAGCGAACCATCCTGACCACGGCGAGATCTCTGCGAGAATCCATCGCTTGTTTGGAAATGCTGAAATGGCACTGTATCTACATAAAGGTTACTGGAAACAGCCGGCAGGGTTCGATCCCGATTCCAATCGGACCACTTTTCCGGAACTAAATGCGGTCAGTGCCAGTTGGCGCAAACCATTGCTAAGCGGGATTGCAAACATCGAATTCGGGCATTATCAAAGCGATGACGACCCAAACGGTACAGACACGAATGTTCGGAACTCCGAGACACGATTCCTCGCCGGATTCGAACGGGAATTGGCGACCAACCTAACCGGTTCGTTTCAATACTACATCGAACGTACTGCAAACTACGCCAGTTTGCTCAGCACACTTCCAACGGATAGCCAAGTGCCCAATCGATCGCGTACGATGTTCACCGCCCGATTGACTCAGCAATTGATGATGCAAGACCTACGCCTTTCTCTTTTTGCCTTTTATTCGCCCAGTGATAATGACGCCTATCTACGACCCCACATTTCCTATACGATCAATGATCAGTGGAAGGTCAGTGCGGGCGCCAATCTATTCTACGGAAAGAATCTAAACACCTTTTTCGGACAGTTCGAAGATAGCAGCAACGCCTACTTTTCAATCAGTCGATCGTTTAATTAAGGGTGACTTACACGAATCCCTTGGTTCTAGAGATTGGTCAAAAGGTAGTGCAAGCGCACGTGCCGCGCATAGCCTATAAGGCGAAGACTGGTCCCCGCTCCGCCGGTAGATAATAGCAAAGTCCAGTCCATCGCGGCATAGCGCAAGCGCTAGCCCTACGGAGTATTGTGGCAGAGCCGGACCTTCAGCCCTGCTCTTCAACCGAGCGGCAACTTAATCTGGGTGCCGTTCTGGGCGGATCTGATTCCTGCCTCCACGATCTCTTGAGCATCCCGAGCAAAGTCGGCCCGGCAAAGCACGGTCGATTCGGCACCCCTTCGCACGACCTCTACAAAGTGGCTCGCAGAATCCTTCAGCCAAGGATCCAGTTCTGGGACGCCCACCTCAGTTCCATGTGGATTGTCCTTGGTTGCCCAATACAGTTTTCCGTCTGGAATCGGCTGTACAAGCAAGGTTCCTTCCGAACCATAGATCGCCGTCTCGTAGCTCGTAAGGTATCCAATCTGGGTCCAGGACGCAGTTGCCGTAGCGATCCCTTGAGGGTATTTCATTACGATCACTCCGCTATCCTCGACAGTGAGGAAATCCTTAGCGTTTCCACCCTTCGCTCCTGTAACCGAGTCAGGCATACCCATCAATGCCGCAGCCAAGACCGCTCCATAGCAACAATAGTCCATCATAGCGCCGCCTCCATTTTTTTCCGCATCAAAAAGCCAATCGCAAAAATACTCCGAGCACCCCAGTTCTTCCGGTCCGCAATGGGCGGCCCGATAGGTCACGCCACGAAGATCGCCGAGTTCACCATCGAATGCCATCTGCAGCGCCTTTTGCAATTGAGGCCACCAGGCAAAAGGCCAATTGACCACAAGCTTGACCTCTTTCTCCAACGCCAGGCTCAGCATGCGGTTTGCGTCCTCCAAACTGGCTGCAAGCGGTTTCTCGATCAGCACGTGCAGCCCACGTTCCATCGCTTGAATTGCGTACGAAGCCCCTTCCTGATTACTCCCAAAAACGTAGACCGCATCGAGCGTTTCATTTTCCAACAATGCTTCCGGCGAATCATAAACGGGACAACCATAAGTCTCGGTAAACCGGCCCGTTAATGCATCGATCGGATCCGCAGCCGCAACCAGCTCCATCTCCGCACAAGCAACCACCGCTTCCGCCTCACCCCAAATGTGATCATGACTCAACCCCAATACACCGATTCTCAATTTTTCGCTCATAGGTACTTATTGCAAGAAACAGTGCCTAGCAAAAGCTGCCACCACAATCAGAAATCCACGAGCGACGAATTATACCCCTTCAAAAAAGATTTGAGACAATGTAGGGCGAGGTCGCTGACCCGCCAATAGATACGAGACTGTCGCCTCAGTCTTTCGACGGGAGGACCTACAAAAGCGAATTCTAAAAACTCTAATCGTGAATCCCTATCCCG
>JAUHWE010000442.1 GCA_030424825.1 Verrucomicrobiia bacterium | reverse complement strand
CGAAAGATGGCCGTACCAATAGCGGAAATCCTACTTTCTCTGCGAGCTCGTAAGCTTGGGTCTCGTTTAGAGCGGTAAGATTATCAGGCTGCTTTAGGCCCACTTCGTCTAGTATCTGCTTAAAGAGCTCTCGGTCTTCGGCGGCATCGATGCTCTCGGGAGAAGTCCCAATAATGTTGACCCCGTTTGCTTTCAGCTCTGTTGCGAGATTGAGTGGGGTTTGGCCACCGTACTGAACGATGGCGCCGCTACAACCTTCCTGATTGTAGACTTCAAGAACGTCTTCCAAAGTGAGGGGTTCGAAGTAAAGCTTGTCTGATGTGTCGTAGTCAGTGGATACCGTTTCAGGATTTGAATTTATCATCACGGACTCGTATCCTAATTCCTGTAACGCGAAAGATGCGTGTACGCAGCAGTAGTCGAATTCGATTCCTTGACCGATTCGATTGGGACCGCCACCAATGATCATGATCTTCTTTTTGTTCGAAGGAATAACTTCGTTTTCATCTCCGTATGAAGAATAGTAATACGGTGTCTCGGCCTCAAATTCAGCCGCACAGGTATCAACAAGACGAAAAACAGTGGGAATGCCTATCTTCTTTCGCTTTTCGTTGACCGCTTTCCAGTCAAATCCGAAAAAGCTTCCCAATTGGCGATCTGAGAACCCGTATTCTTTAGCAGTTCGCAACTGTTCTTTGCTTACTGTATCTAAATTATCCTTCTTTAGTTCATCTTCCAGGTCACTGATCTGTTTGAGCTGATACAAGAACCAAGGATCGATTTTGGTTAATTCAAAAATCTTCTCCAACGAGTAACCTGCTTTGAGGGCGTACCGCAGATAGAAAACGCGTTCGGCATTGGGTCGTACCAGTTTACCGTTTATCGTTTCTTCTGATGGGATCTCGTCACCCCCAAGCTTTCCTCCGCCGAAGCCCCAGGCTCCTGTTTCGAGGGATCTAAGAGCCTTTTGGAAGGACTCCTTAAAAGTCAGTCCGATCGCCATTGCCTCGCCAACAGATTTCATGGAGGACGTTAAAGTATCGTCGGCGCCCTGAAATTTCTCGAATGTGAAACGGGGGATTTTCGTCACGACATAGTCGATCGTCGGTTCGAAACAGGCGGGAGTTTTTTTGGTGATGTCGTTTTGGATTTCATCGAGACTGTATCCAACGGCGAGCTTGGCGGCAAACTTGGCGATGGGGAAGCCAGTTGCTTTAGAAGCCAGCGCGGAACTTCTGGATACGCGTGGATTCATTTCGATGACAACCATTCGACCGGTTTCCGGACTAACGGAGAACTGGATATTGGATCCGCCTGTTTCAACGCCAATCTCTCGAATGACGGCGAAAGAGGCATCCCGCATCGCTTGGTATTCGCGATCGGATAGGGTCATCGCGGGAGCCACTGTTATGGAGTCTCCCGTGTGGACACCCATCGGGTCGAAATTCTCGATGGAACAAATCACGACGCATTGGTCCTTGCGGTCGCGCATGACTTCCATCTCGTATTCCTTCCAGCCGAGAAGGCATTCTTCGATTAAGACTTCCGTGACGGGGGAAACGTCTAACCCGTTCATTACGATGTCTTCGAATTCCTCACGATTGTAGGCAATTCCGCCTCCGGCGCCCCCCAGTGTGAAACTGGGTCTTATGATCAGCGGATAGGCCCCGATCTCTTTAGCGGCTTCCTTAGCCTCATCGAGAGATTTAACCGTACGTGATTTCGCAATGTCCAAGCCGATTTTAACCATCGCCTCTTTGAAAAGTTCGCGGTCTTCCCCTTTCTTAATCGCGGCCGGTTTTGCACCGATCATCTCTACATTGTGCTCGGCGAGCACTCCTGCCGCATCGAGTTCAAGCGAGAGATTTAGAGCGGTTTGCCCTCCTAGAGTGGGGAGCAGGGCGTCTGGCTTTTCTTTGGCAATTATCTTGGTGAGGGCCTCAATGGTGAGCGGCTCGATGTAAGTGACATCCGCAAACTCTGGATCGGTCATTATCGTAGCGGGATTGCTATTGACCAGAATGACCTTGTAGCCCTCTTCCTTCAGAGCTTTGCAGGCCTGAGTCCCGGAATAGTCGAATTCGCAAGCCTGGCCAATGATGATAGGACCGGCTCCAATGATGAGAATTGATTCGATGTCGACGCGTTTTGGCATGATAAATTGCTCCGTTGTGCCACAGTCGAGGAATACTGGGCAAGCGTGAAAAGAATCGAATATTTCCTAATAGCAAGCGCTTTTGGCCCGCATTTTATGGGAGAAGGAAACGCGTTCGCCTAACGGGGTAAAAAAGTTTCGTAGCGCTCCTTGTCTGAGAACGCCAAAGTGAGTGATCGAGAGAAACTGGTTCGGCCGAACCTTTTGAAACTCTGAGACCTCTAGATTAGTCTTCAGGCAGGTCCGAAGGATCGCATCCAAGAACAGCTGAGGCCTTCTCGGCATTGCCTAGGCAGGCTCGAAGAATGCGTTTCTTATATTCCGTGCTGGCTTGTTCGATGTAGTCGGAAAGATTCAGCCAATTTTCCGTTTCACGGATTCTGCTAGGGAGGTCGTCTGGGTTAATCGTACCATCCTTACTGTGATTCGCTGCTTCTTCGATGACCTCCTTGAGCTCAACGAAATTTCCCGGCCATTGGTAACTCTGCAAAAGAGTTCTCGCTTGATCGCTTAGACTTATGGAATCTTTGCCTAATCCCTGTAGGATCGAGTTGGCAAGGAGTGCAATATCCTCTGATCGTTCTTCCAAACTAGGTACGTCTACCGTTTGCGAAGACATCCGATAGAAAAGGGTTTCGTCGAAATTTCCCTTGGCAACTTGGGCCTCTAGATTCCCGTTGGTTGTAAAAAGAAATCTGATTTCAGACCCCAATTCCTTTAGCAATGCACCCACTTCGACTTGGGATTCCCTGTTAAGCGTGTGCACATTGGCGATCAGCAGCGACCCGCCCTTCGCCTTTTCGGTGAGTGTCCCTCCCGAACCGTCGTTGCCGGTTAGGTTTATTGCTAAGTCGGCATCTGAGTGCTCACTACAGTCAAAAAGCACGAAAGGTGCCGACTCCTCTTCAAATTGGGCATTGTGAATCGCTGTGGCAATTAACGACTTCTGCACACCAACGGGTCCCTTGATTAGTACGGGTGAAGGAGATGTCGCAATCTGGATGACACGCTTCTTCAATTTCTGGGCGGCATCTGAATCTCCCAAAAGCGCGATTGTCGAATCGTGCGCTTCGCTTTCGATGTTTTCCTTGATCAAGCGGGATGCGCGATTCAACGCTGACATCAACTGGTCGACTTTGAATGGCTTGGTGAGATAGTCGAAGGCACCAAGCTTGAGAGAGGCAAGCGCGTTGTCGACATCGGCATGTCCCGACATCAAAATCACAACGGCGTTTGGGTCTATCTCCTTTATTCGGGACATGAGTTCGAGCCCATCGATATTGGGCATCTTCAAATCTGTGAGAACTATCTCAGGACACTTTTCCTTATAAAGTGAGATCGCCTCTTCACCATTGCTGGCGTATAAAGTCGAGTAGCCAATAGGCTGAATCACAGTGTCCAACATTTCATGGATGGACTCCATGTCATCTACTATCAGGATAGATTGCATAAAATTTGTTTCGAGGTTTATTAGCTACCTGCGACGGAGGACAGGTTGAATATCGGGAGAAACATTGCCATGACGATGCCACCTACGACGACACCAAGAAAGACGATCAGCATGGGCTCGATCAATGAAGTCAGTGAAGCGATAATCGAGTCGGCTTCCGTATCGTAGAAATCGGCGATTTTATTCATCATCCCGTCAACGTTGCCGGTTTGCTCCCCCGCCTTGCTCATGTGTTTCATCATCGGTGGGAAAAATGGTATGCGAGCGATGGTCTCAGAGACTTGACCCCCTTCGGAAATCGCTTTCGTGATAGCGCGGCAAGCGTTTTCGATTTGGGTTCTGCCACTACTGGAGGCCACGATTTCGAGACATCTCAGGATGGGAACACCACTTCGGAGCAACGTCGCGTAGGTACGGCAAAAGCGGGAAAGGGTTATCTTCTTCAGCAAGTTGCCGAAAACAGGGGTTTTGAAGAGAAGATTGTCTCGAAAGCTTCGGCCCTTGGGCGTTTTTGTAAAACGGGACCAGACATGGAAAAACAAGAACCCTGCTCCGATGACCCACAGAATATTCCCCTTTAGCCAATCGCTAAGATCTATTAGGGCTTGAGTGGGTGCTGGCAGGTCTTTCCCGAAGTCGGCAAACATGTCCGCAAATACGGGAATCACGAAAATCAACAGGACATTCACCAGAATGATCGCTAGGCCAATCACGGCGACCGGATAGGTCATCGCTGACTTAACTTTTTTGATCAGCTTGTTGGTTGACTCAAAGTACAAGGCGACTTTGCCCAGAATCTCTGCGAGTCCGCCACTGGCTTCGCCCGCTTCGACCATAGATACGAAAAGATTGTTGAAGGCATTGGGGAATTTCGCGCACGACGCGGAGAAGTTGTTTCCCTGTGATACGTCATTCCGGACTTCTCGAATGATCACACGGAATACGGGATCCTCCGTTTGGTCCTGCAACGCTTCCAGCGCAGATACAAGAGGCAGGCCGGCCTCGAGCATCGATGCGAGCTGCTGGGTGAAAATAGCCAAAGCTTCGAGTTTCAGCTTATATTTCTTAGCTTTCTTCTCGTAGCCCTTTTCCTTGGCGAGTTTTTGAGATTCCCAGAACCCCACGGAGGCG
>JAUHWE010000441.1 GCA_030424825.1 Verrucomicrobiia bacterium | reverse complement strand
GCCCCAGTCGATCCGGATGCTCTTCTTCCGATCATCGCCATACCCACCACCTCTGGTACCGGCAGTGAGGCAACCCATTTTGCCGTCATTTACGTGAGAGGGAAAAAGTACTCAATTGCGTCTCCCTTTCTGCTTCCTGCCGTCAGTATACTAGACCCTCGGCTTACCGACAGCCTACCGCCGTACTTGACGGCTTGCACTGGTTTCGATGCTCTTTGCCAAGCGATCGAATCCCTCTGGGCATCCAATGCCAATGAAGAAAGCCGCGGCTTCGCCCGCCAAGCCATCCCCCTCATCATAGAGCACCTTTTCGCTGCCATTAAAAGCCCAACCGACACATCGCGAGATGCCCTCATGCGAGGAGCTCATCTTGCCGGGAAGGCCATAAACATTAGTAAGACTACCGCGCCTCATGCCCTTTCATACGCGATTACGAGCTTTTGGGGGGTTCCGCATGGCCACGCGGTGGCCCTTTCGCTCGGAGCCTTTATCGCCTATCATGGATCATCCGAAATAGAGATTCGAAACGAGTCCATACCTATGGACACCTTTCGAAAGACGAACACTGAAATCCAGCATTATCTGGGCGCTCAAGATGCTAGCTCCGCCAAAGATAGCTGGTATCGCTTGATGGCACGCTGTGGTCTAGAGCTGTCTCCCCAGTCCATAGACCTAGCTGGCCAAGCGAACCTGCTCGCGCGAGAAGTCAATGCCGAACGATTAGCAAACCATCCGGTCGTACTCGACCATTCCCAACTCGTATCCATCCTCCAAGACATTCCAGAACAAGTCTGCTGAGATGCCTCTTAATAAGATCCGTCTATTTCTTCGCGCTCGCAAGGAGCTAAAGGCTTTCCTCGCTTTGCCAAAAGCAAGCCGTAAAATCACATTCTATTCGGAGGACGCCCATTCCATGATGCACTTTGAGGGTTTGATCAATGCTCTCACTAAAACGCACAAAGAGTCGGTCTGCTATCTGACCTCGGATCCTTTCGATCCAGTTTTCCAACGCAACGACCCCATGGTTCTCCCCTTCTTTATTGGCGAGGGGGTCGTCCGAACGACTGCCTTTTATAAGCTTAACGCGGACCTTTGCATCATGACCATGCCTGACCTAGAGACCTTCCATCTAAAACGGTCCAAGGCTCATTCGGTACACTATCTCTATCTGTTTCATGCCATGGTCAGCACCCATTCGAACTATCGAAAGGGCGCCTTTGACCACTACGACACTATTTTCTGCACTGGTCCTCAGCAAGTCGAAGAAATACGAGCGACTGAACGCGTATATGGTTTGACGCCAAAAAACCTTTACGAAGACGGCTACCGCCGCATTGAGGCCCTTATCGAAGAAGTAAAAAGCTATCGGGCGGATAACGGGACTACCATCGAATCGGAAACCAAAACTATCATTGTCGCCCCTTCTTGGGGAAAGAACGCTATCTTGGAGGTCTGCGGCGAAGAGCTGGTGGGACACCTTTTGGAGGCAGGTTACAATACTATCGTTAGACCTCATCCCATGACGACTAAGTACAACCCACTGATACTCCAAAACCTGTCCGCCAGCTTCGGCGCCCACAAGCGCTTCAAACTGCAAACCGACATCCGCGACAAAAAGACGCTTTTCGAAAGTCACGTCATGATTTGCGACTGGTCGGGAGTTGCGATGGAGTACGCTTTCTCTTGCGAACGGCCTGTCATATTCATAGACGTGCCGAAGAAACTGAACAACCCCGAAGCCGATCGAATCGGCATTGAGCCTATCGAATCCTCCATTCGCACCAAGATCGGTCGCATTGTGTCAATGGAAAGTATTTCTAGCATATCCGAATCGATCGAGGAACTATACCAAGACAAAAGCAGCTTCTTAGATAGTATCCAGAAGGTAAGGATGGATAGTGTTTTTAATCTCGGAGAATCACTAGAGAAGGCAGCTCAAAAAGTGGTGGAAATTGCCAATAAGGTGAATTGATATTTATACGTGAAAGTCTCATTAATTGTCCCATCTTTTCAGCAGGGAAGATATATTTCCGACGCGATTGAGAGTGTTTTGTCTCAAGAAAATGTCGAGATTGAGTTGTTTGTGTGTGACAACGTCTCAACGGATGAAACGACGAAGGTACTAGAGCGATTTGAGGGTCAGATCGAGGTTTTTATAGAAAAGGACCTAGGTCAGGCGCATGCGATCAACAAAGGTCTAGCTCTCAGCACGGGAGATATTGTTGGGTTCTTGAATAGCGATGACATTCTTTTTTCGGGAGCGATTGAGAAGGTTTTAGGGCGCTTCCAGCAAGATCGGAGTCTGGATCTTCTCTATGGTAGAGCACGATACATTGATGACTCTGGGAAAGTTATGGGTGATTATAAGACGAAGAATTGGGATTGGGAGACTTTTCAGGGCGAATGCTTCATCTGTCAGCCGGCGGCATTTTGGAGTCGTCGGATTATGGAGAAGATTGGGTTTTTGGATCAGAGATTGAATTGCAGTATCGATTACGATTATTGGCTGCGGATCGCTCAAGCTGGGGGAGTAATAAAACACATTGATGAATATCTCGCGTGCTCGAGGGACTATCCTCAAACTAAGACACGTTCACTGCGTGGCAGAGTATTTATCGAAAATTTTAAAATCTCGCTGAAACGTTTGGGATTTGTCCACTCGTTTTGGATTTCTCAATACATGGACTATTTTAAGTATGAGAGACGGCCGATTTGGGCGAAGTGGATTCCGCCGGCTGGTACGGCCCGCGATCGGATAACTGGCTTGTTGCAAAATATATCTTATGTTTGGGCTCGTGACGTATATTTTAAAGAACCCCCCCATGGTCCAATGGTGTAGTCAGGGTAGGTTTAGTATGAACGTTTTGATCGATCTCCGTTGGATGTTCCTAGGCCGGGCTGGTGGATTGGAGCAAATGGCCTACGAGCTAGTCGCTGCCCTTCCGAGGGTGAGTGGCGGGGACCGCTTTTACCTGTACTGTCCGGAGCGGGTTTTTGGCGACTGGTTGTTTGCGAGCGATTTGAAGATGAATCATATTGATAGCGACCGATTTGCCCTCGTACCGGAGCGAGTCGATTACGACCGGTCAGAGGGATGGTCTGGCACAACACTTGCGAAGCTAGGAATTGTGCCATTGGACGGTTCGAAGAGCGGATCGCGAGTTTTTGATCTCGATCTCGTGCATTCGATTGGAGGATATGTGCATGACGAGCTTTTGGATTACCGAAATGTCCTAACGGTTCATGATTTGCAGCACATACATTTTCCCCAATACTTTGACGAAGTAGAAATTGCAGCAAGGAACGCCAGGTACTCAACCTCGATTCAAGCATCCAAAGCGGTAGTATGTATATCCGATTTTGTAAAGCGTGACGTTCTCGATCAGTATCGTGTGGATAGGGAAAACGTATTCACCATTTGGAATATACCCAGTGGAAGCCCCACGAGACAATTTCCCGAATCTAAAGTGAAAAGAATCCTCCGCAGAATGGGGATAAAGTTTGAATTTCTCTTTTTCCCCTCCCATGGCTGGCCTCACAAAAACCATGAAACTTTGGTCGAAGCCTTCGGATTGATTCGGAAATCGCTGCCAGATTTAAAATTGGTTTTTACGGGGGGCAAGTTTGGACGTGATCATCCTGCTGCACAAAAGATCCAAGCGTTGGGATTGGGTGATTCTGTTTTTCATATCGGCTATCGCACTCCCGCTGAGGTGCAATGTTTGTATCAAGGAGCGAAAGCCCTAGTCTACCCTTCGCTGTTTGAGGGATTTGGAATGCCGGTGGCCGAAGCAATTGAAGCTGGTACGCCTGTTGTTTGCTCCGATATAGAACCGCTCGCAGAGATCGGAGGCAATGCGATCGTTACTTTTAATCCGAGAGATTCCCATCACATCGCTGAAAAGGTCTTGTGGCTTCTCGAAAATGATTCTGTTAGGGAAGATTTGCGGGAAAAGGGTAACGCACAGCAGAAGCTTTTTTCAGCAAGCGAAATCGCTTTAAAGACCTACAACGTTTATCGACTTTGTTGTGGGCTTGATCCGATAGGCTCTCAGTTGGTTCAACGGGAACTTAAAAGTAGATGCGAGTCCGCTCGACATTGGGGGCGAGTGTGTGAGCGGAGATTCAAAAAAGGGCATGTGGTATTGGGAAGCATGGCGTTTTTGGCGACCGCTTGGTTTTCACCCCGACTGGCAAAGAGTGTTTGGATGTCTTTGTCCAAAAAGAGACGCGAGGATAGGAGAGAATTCGTTGGTCGGTACGGTGATGGATGGATATCGGACAAATACCGTGAATGGTTCCTTGTCCCGAAAGGTAGCACCCGATTGGTGTTGGGGTTTGAAGCTCCTCCTTTGCCTCATGCGGAGGAGCTTGAATTTAGAGTGGCGCTAGAGGAGATCCAAATGGGTAGTTTTCGCTTTGAGGACGACATCTCCCTGGACGTTCCAATCAACCTGCCCAGAAACTCGGGTGACCTGGTTCGATTGGAAATCGATGTGAACCGCACTTTTAGGCCGAGTGAGTATGATAGCAATGGAGACGACCGTGATTTAGCGATCAAATTGGCGGGGATCCGTTGGAAATGAGAGGTGCGAAACGCTGAGACTATGCGTCACGGGAACGTCGCATCCCGTTCATGGGAGATCATCCTGGATATGATGCCGCTAAGATTTGTCTGGGGCTCCCAGCCGAGCTGGAGCTTTGCTTTTGATGCATCGCCGCAGGTCCCTTTGATATCACCCGGGCGGT